>JAHWKS010000095.1 GCA_019347795.1 Planctomycetota bacterium
GGCGGAGGAAGCGGGCGCCGCGCGGCACAACGCGGCGAGGGCCGGGGACGTGAACGGCGACGGCGATGTGACGCTGCACGATCTGTTGCTCGTCGTCGATAGTCTGCGGCGCCAGACGCAGGCTTCGCTCGCGGAAAGCGAGGCCGAAGCGGAGACGCCGCTCGTGGACGTCAGCGGCGACGGCGTGCTCTCGCTGCACGACCTGGTCCTCGTGGTGGGCGTGCTGCGAGAGTCGGCGCCGGTGACGGCGGCGGGCGTGCAGGGGGCGATTGATTGCACGGGCGTCGATGACTCCCTCGTGCCGCTGGCCACCGAGTGCGACGTGCAGCAGCTTCTCAAGCGCGGGGCCGCCGCCTCGGCGAGCGAGAACGCGATCATCGCCGTCGTCGATCGCGGCGGGCGGATCCTCGGCGTGCGGGTCGAGCAGGATGTGCTCAATCTCTACGACGCGCAGGGAAACGGCAACGGCGTGGTCGACGCCGGCAGCCCCGAAGAGGAGCAACTGGTGTTCGCCATCGACGGCGCCGTGGCCAAGGCCCGCACCGCGGCCTTCTTCTCCAGCAATGCCGCCCCGCTTCCGTCCCGCACCGTGCGGTTCATCAGCCAGTCCACGATCACACAGCGGGAGGTGGAGTCGAATCCCAACATTCTCGATCCCGATTCAACGCGGCGCGGGCCGGGTTTCGTGGCGCCGATCGGCTTGGGAGGCCACTTCCCGCCGGAGATCCCCTTCACGCCGCCGGTCGATCTCTTCGGCATCGAGCATCAAAGCCGCGACAGCAAGGTGCATCATGGTTTGGACGGGATCAAGGGGACCGGCGACGACATCGTTCTCGACAACCGCTTCAATGTCCACGACGACTTCATCGCCGCCGGCAAGAACCTGGCGTTCCCCGAGTCGTACGGCGTGGCGTCGGAGCGACTGCTGACCGCCGCGTCCCGCGGCGTCGCCACGCTTCCCGGCGGCATTCCGCTGTACAAGACGATCGGCGGCGCTCCGCTGCTCGTCGGCGGCATCGGCGTCTTTTTCCCGGGACCGGACGGCTTTGCGACGCACGAGCAGGGCTTCGTCCCCGGCATTGGGCAATCGGAGAAGCAACGGACCAACGCCTCGCAGGTGCTGGAATCGGAGTGGATCGCCTTGGCCGCGGCGGGCGGAAGTTCCGGCGCCGGGGCCGCGGTCGGCGAGTTGAGCGGCGTGGCGCCCGTCGGCGAATACGACTTGCCGTTCGGCCGGATCGACCTCGTGGGAATCACGCTGGAAGGCATCGGCCCGCATCCGACCGCCGCCAGTCCCATCACCGGCGTGCAGCGGATCGTCAACGTGGGCGCGAGCGTCGGACGCGGCAGCCCCGACAGCGGCGCCGATCAGATCGTCGAGCCGGGCGACATGCACTTGGACGGAGAGCCCGTCCCCGACGGCTGGCTGGTCGAGCCGCACGACGCCCAGGACGGCAGCGGGCTCACCAAGGCCGACGTCGAGCGGATCATTATGCAAGGCGTGGCGGAAGCGGAGCAGGTGCGGGCGGCGATCCGCCTGCCGATCGGCGAGCGCACCCGCATGGTGCTGGCGGTCTCGGACCTCTCGGGCAACATCCTCGGGCTGTTCCGCATGCCCGACGCGACGATCTTCTCGATCGACGTGGCCGTGGCCAAAGCCCGCAACACCGCTTACCATGCCGATCCGACGGCGATCACTCCGGCCGACCGCGTGCGGCTCGACACGCCCGGCGACGCGCTGCCGATCATGCCCGATCCGTCCGTACCGGCGGGTGCGGCGTTCACCAACCGCACGTTCCGCTTCCTTGCCGAGCCGCGATTCCCGGACGGCATCGACGGCACGCCGCCTCCGCCGTTCTCGATCCTCAGCGATCCGGGGATCAACCCCGCGACCGCGGAAAACCTGGGTCCGCCGCTTCCCGCGTCGGTTTACATGCGGGACGAGACGAGCATCCTCGGCTTCACCAGCTTCAACCCCAGCCGCAACTTTCGCGATCCATCGGGTCCGGCGAACCAGAACGGCGTGGTGTTCTTCCCCGGCAGCACGCCGCTGTACAAGGACGGCGTGCTGGTGGGCGGCTTCGGCGTGAGCGGCGACGGCGTGGATCAGGACGACGTGGTCACTTTCTCGGGCCAAGCCGGCTACGCCGCCCCCGCGGACCTGCGGGCCGACCGCTTTTTCGTCCGCGGCGTGAGACTCCCGTTCCAGAAGTTCAACCGGAACCCGCGCGGGTAGAGGAAAATAATAATGTCACGGATGACGCTTCTCGTTTCGATGTTTGTGCTCGGCGCCGGCGGCGCTCTCGCCGATTCGCCCGTCCCGCGTGATGCTCGCGGATTCTCGGCGCCCGTGATCCTCGATGAGGCGGATCCTTGGAGCTATCGCACGCCGCCCGCGGAGCCGATCGTGCCGGCGCCTCCCCGCGGCCGGTATGCGATGGACGATCAGGTGCGGGCCGGCTATCCCGACACGCTCTCGCGATGGGCGGTTCGCAGCGTCACGCCGGCCTACTCCGCGGGCTGGGTCGGCGGCGGCACGCTCCTTCCCGGCCAGCCGCGCTACATCCACGCCGACGGCGTGTGGGGCTTCGATTACGATGGCTGGCTTCTCAACCGCCGCATCTGGCTCGGCTGGTCGCACGGCCGGCGCTATCAAGGCGGCCGCGGCGCCTACGACAGCGAAGGCCCGCCCAAAGCCAGCCACTTCCTCCACACCCGCCTGGAAGAAGCCCGCGAGCGTCGGAGCGGACACAAAGAGTAGCGGTGTTTTTTCGTCCGCGACGCTCCACGGTTGAAGCGTCAACCTCCCTCCGTTCTCGGCGCCGCGCGGCGGCAGCTCGGGATTTCTCGCCGTCGCGGGGTATGCTGAATCATTGTGACGCGGAAACGCGCAGGGGAAAGGGGGAATAGACGGTCACACTCGCCGTTCGGCGAGTGGCGGCCGGGCACTTGTGCGGTCGTGGAAGCGGCGCGATACTGAGGGGCGGCTGATCCACATCGTCCCCCCTGCTGCGAAAGGAGCCGCCATGCCGCGCGCCGGAGCCGTTACCTTCAAGGGAACCCCCATGACGCTCGCCGGAGAGGAGCTCAAGCCGGGGCAGTCCGCGCCCGACTTCAAGCTGCACTACTTCGAGGATGGGCTGAAGACGATCACCCCGGCGGACCTGAAGGGGAAACCGTCGGTGCTCAGCGTCGTCCCCTCGCTCGATACCGGCGTTTGCCAGATGCAAACCAAGCGGTTCAACCAGGAACTCGATGCGCTGGGGGACAAGATCAACGCCCTCACGGTGAGCCTCGACCTCCCCTTCGCCATGAACCGCTTCTGCGGCGCCGAGAGCATCAAAAACATCCGCCCCGCGAGCGATTACCAGGACCGCAGCTTCGGGCAGAACTGGGGGATGTTGATCGAGGAGTTGAAGCTCCTGGCCCGCGGGGTTTTCGTGCTCGACAAGGACGGCAAGATCGTCTACGCCGAGACGGTGAAGGAAGTGACCCAAGAGCCGGATTACGCCGCCGCGATGGAAGCGGTGAAAAAGGTGCTGTAGGCGTGGTCCCGCGCGGGCGGGGTCGGGAGTCTTTTTCGGCCCCTGCGGCAGCCACGTCGCAAAGCCAATTGGCCGAAAAAGACTCCCGACCCCTTGATTGCGTCCCGCTCGTAATGCGGGATCTCGCGTAATGCCTGAACCTCTCGCTACGCCGCTGTCGGCCCCGCCGCCCAATCCCGGGGCGGGGATCGACTACGATTACTTCCTCGACTGCGTCCATTGCGGGCTGTGCACCGCGGCGTGCCCAACGTACGTTGAGCTGGGGGATGAGAACGACAGCCCCCGCGGCCGCATCTATCTGATGCGGGCGGTGACCGATGGGCGGCTGGAGCTGACTCGCGACGTGCGGCGGCACCTGGAGTTGTGCCTCGACTGCCGGGCCTGCGAGACGGCGTGTCCCTCGGGGGTGCAGTACGGAAAGCTGATCGAGCCGTTCCGCGTCGCGATGGAGCAGACCGGCGCCGAGCAGCGGAAGACGGACGACTGGTTCCACCGCCGCATTCTGTTCGGGCTGTTTCCCTATCCCGGCCGGCTTCGCAAGGCGCTTTGGCCGGCGCGAATCGCGCAGGCGCTTCGGCTGGACCGCCTCGCCGAGAAGACGGGTCTGCTGCGGCTTCTCCCGCCGCGGCTGGAGCGCCTGACGACGATGCTGCCGCCGCTGGCCCGCGATCCCGGCCCGTTGCCGGAAGTGCTGCCGGCCAAGGGAATGCGGCGAGCACGGGTGGGGCTGTTCACCGGCTGTGTGGCCGACGCCCTCTTCCGCCCCACGCATTGGGCGACCGCGCGAGTGTTGCAGGAGAACGGCTGCGAGGTCGTCACGCCTCGCAATCAGGGCTGCTGTGGAGCGATTCACTTTCATGCCGGGGCGGCCGATCCGGCGCGTGCTTTGGCCGATGCGAACGTGGCGGCATTTCCGTCGGACGACTTCGACGCGGTGATCGTGAACGTCGCCGGCTGCGGCTCGATGCTCAAAGATTACGGCCATCACTGGAGCGACGACGTGCAGGCCGCGCGCGAGCGACTGGCCCACAAGGTGAAAGACGTGAGCGAGTTCATCGACGAACTCGGCCTCATTCCGCCGCGCGGCGAAGTTCGGACGGTCGCCACATATCACGACGCCTGCCACCTGATCCACGCCCAGCGGGTGCGAGAGCAACCTCGCAATCTGCTGCGGCAGGTTCCAGGCCTGACGCTGCGCGAGTTGCCCGAGTCCGAACTCTGCTGCGGCGCCGCGGGAACGTACAACCTGACCGAGCCGGAGATGGCCCAGCGACTGGCCCGCCGCAAGCTCGACAACATCCTGCGAACCGGCGCGCGGATGGTGATCACCGCCAACGCCGGCTGTCTCTTACAGATCGCCGCCGAAGCCCGCCGCCGCGGCGAATCGCTACAAATCGTCCACCCCATGGATGTGCTCGACGCAAGCTACCGCGGAGCGTGATTATCACGCCTACAAGGAAGTCACGCCGGGTTGGCGCCCGAAGCGAGGTCGGGCGGCGGTTCAAATGTATCCTCTACGCGCAGATAGGTTGGCCCGTCTTGGGAGAGCGCTGTTCGCAACGCCAGGCGGGCCTCCGCGGCGTCGCCGGGAGCGATGATCGATATTTCCTGCAGCATGGGGAGGACTGCGGCGCCATCGCACGAAGCGGGTGCGGCTCCTAATCCCGCAATCACAACCGGCGCCCAGTGATCGCATATTTCGGTGCGAATTTGGTCCAGGCAGCGCATGGCGACGAAAGGCGAGGAGCACGCCACCGGCCGCAGGCCGCTGAGGGACAAGCCCGCCGCGACGCCCATCATGCTCGCCTCGGCCGCGCCGCAGTCGTAGAAGCGGTCGGGAAAGCGCGATCGGAAACCCTCGAACAGGTGGACGTCCATGTCTCCCACGAGCAGCACGACCCGCGGGTCGGCGGCCGCCAGCGTCACCAGTTCCTGGGCGAAGGCGTCTATCATAGCATCGATCTCAGCTCGGCCAGCGCCGCGGCCAAATCGCGGTGGTTGAGGACGCGGCGGCGCCAGGCGTCGTTATTTTCCATGAACGAGACCCCCTTCCCGCTCACGGTACGGGCTAGCAGACATCGCGGCCGGCCGTCGAGTTGCTTCCGACCGCGGTCGAGCGACTGAATGAGGCTGGCCATGTCATGCCCATCCCTGCGCTTAACGTCCCATCCGAAGGCTCGCCATTTCTCCGCCAGCGGCGCCGACACGCGCTCCAAGTCGCCGGCGCCCTTCGCGCCGTTGTCGTCAATCATCACCGTCAAGTTCCCCAGCCGTTGGGCGGCGGCGAAGTCGGCCGCCTCCCAGACTGAGCCGCTGTCGCATTCGGAGTCGCCGAGCAGCACGAACACGCGGTATGGCTGCTTCCGGATTCGCGCGGCCAGCGCCATTCCCGCCCCAATCGACAGACCGGCGCCGGGCGAGCCGGGGACCGCCTCCACGCCCGCCGCGCAGCCGGGAGTCATCGGCTCAGGCAGCGAACGGTCCCGCTTGCCGTATCGATCGAGCAGCGCGACGGAAAAGAATCCCCGCTCCGCCAGAACCGCATAATGCGCCGCGGCCGCATGGGGTTGGCTGAGGATGAATCGATCGCGCTCCGGCGCCGCGGGCCGCTGCGGGTCGATGTCCAGCACGCCCCAATACGTCGCCACCAGCAGCTCGATGAGGGAAAGCGACGCCGCCGTGTGCGGCGACTTCGTCTCGTGCGCCATCCGCACCAGCCGGCCGCGAATCCGCCGGGCGATGGCGTCCAGATCGGCGATGTCGGCGAAGAACGTCACAACCGGCAGTTGGTGATCCGCGTCTCGAGGATCGCCGAGGCGCCGAGGGTCTCCAGCCGCTCCATCACCTCAATCACTTCGCCGCGGCGGACCATGACGCGGATGGCGCACCACTCGGGGTCCTCCAACGGGTTGACCGTGGGCGAGTTGAAGCCGGGGGTGATCTTCTCCGCCTCGGCCAGCTTCGCCCGTGGAATGTTGTACTCCAACAGCGAATAGCTGCGGGCGATCACGACCCCTTCCAACCGCCGCACCACGCGATCGGCCAGCTCCGACTGACGGCGGTCGGGATTCTGAATGAGCACCGTCTCGTACCGGCCGATCTCGTCCAGCACCCGCAGGCGATTGGCCGCCAGCGTGCTGCCGGTCTCCACCAGATCGACGATCGCCTCGGCCACGCCGAGGGCGATCATCACCTCGACCGAGCCGGTGATCGGCACCAGGTGCGCCTCCACACCGTGCGAGCGGAGGTACTCCTCGGTGACGCGGGGGAAACTGGTCGCGAGGCGGCAACCGCGCAGTTCGGCCGGCTTCTGAAAATCGCTGTCTTCGGGAACGCAGATCGCGAGTCGGCACTTTCCCACCCCCAGCCGCAGCCGCTCATCGAGCGAGACGCCGCTCTCAGCCACGAGGTCGCTGCCGGTGACCCCGAGGTCGATGGCGCCCTCGGCGCAGAGCACCGGCATGTCGTCGGGGCGGAGGAAGGTGATGTCGATCGGCATGTCCCGCACGCGGGCGAAGAGACTGCGATCCTGCCGGCGGAAGTCCAAGCCGGCCTGGTTGAGCAGCTCCGCAGCCAAGTCCGCCAGCCGCCCCTTGCTGGGAACGCCGATCCGCAAGTTATTCATGAGGAACGCCGACAAAGTAATAGGCACGCTCCGCGTGCCGTCTCTTACCAACGGCACACGGGTGTGCCTGCTACTTTGCATTGTGTTCGCGGGCGCCTTTCTCGTCCAGGCCGGAGACGCCGAAGCGGCGGGCGAGTTCCTGCTCCACTTCCTCCAGCCGCACGTCGCGATGGGCGAGCATCACCAGCAGGTGATAAAGAAGGTCCCCCGCCTCATAGATCAGATGCTGCCGCCCGTCTTCGCCGGACTCGCCGGCGGCCTCGATCACCTCGTCCGCCTCTTCGCGGATCTTCTTGCCGACCTTGGCGACCCCGCCCTCCAACAGCGAGGTGGTGTACGACTTCGGCGGCGGATTCCGCTTGCGGTCCTCAATCACCGCCATGAGCTGGGCGAGCACGGAGGGCGAATTGTGCATGAAAGGCCGTCCAGTAAGCGGGTCGAGAGCTCTCGATCGCCGATGCGGTGAGTGTGGCTGGCGGCGGAGCTTGCGACGCCCCAGCGGGAGCAGAGTATCGCTGGGGCGTCGCTACGCTCCGCCGCCACCCCACAGCGCGGCAATCGTTGGACTGCCAACTTCCCTCATTCTAGGCGCCGCAAAGATTCGTTCAATCCTCAAACCACCGCCGGCGAGCGCGCACAATCACAACTCCAACTCCGCCGCCGCCAGCTTCATCAGGCCAACGAAGGAGAGATACGATAACGGAAACTGCTTCTGAAGGCTCCTCACGAGGCGATCGTCGGCTGCGACCGTTTCCGAAGTTTGCGGCCGCATCGGATCCGGGCTCGTCGATAAGTCACTTCATGCCGATCGATGCGTCCACGACGTACTTCATCGGCAATCGAGGGCTTCCCGGATGAGGAGGTCCACGCTGATGTCGAGTATCGGGACCCACTACGTCACTCGGCATCTGGCGCCGGCCCCCGCGTTTGCCAGGATGCGCGGGGACCCCAATACGGGAGTTCATCCTTTAAAACAAAGCGATGATCTCCGGTGGCGACTTCGTAGATCATAAGGTCGCCGCCGGCGACCGCAGCATCGACGGGCATGCCGGGTGCATACGACAGCGGAGGCGCGTCGAAATATGCGTACGAGATGAAGCGGCCGTCGGGCGACCAGCGCGGGTAGACATTCAGTCCCGGCATCGCGGTTACCGGCTGAAGCGCGTTTGACTCGATATCGAGGATATACAGTTGGACTGAGCCGCTCTCAAACTTTCCCACCGCGATCTGCTTGCCGCCGGGGGACCAATCCGGTAACAGCCAACCATTCAGGTCTTCCTCGAACAGGGGGCGCTGGTTCGAGCCATCCGAGTTCATCACGAACAGCCGAAATGGGCGGCCGTCCCGCCGCGACGCGAAAGCGATCTTTTTCCCGTCGGGCGACCATGCGGGATCCGCATCATAACCCTCATGGCTGGTTAGATTGACCACGTTGCTCCCATCGGCGTCCATGACAAGAATATCCTGGTTGCCGCTTCGGTTGGAGGTGAAGGCGAGTTGCGTGCCGTCGGGCGACCACGCGGGAAGGCGTTCATAGCTTTCCGTCTTAGTGAGGTTGATTACGCTGCGCGTATCGCGATCCATGACGAAAATCTGCCCAACGCCCGTGCGAAACGCTACCACGGCGAGCAGCCGGCCGTCCGGCGACCACGCCGGCTCCATGACCGCCTTGGGATCTGCGACCAGGAGTTCCAACTCCGCGCCTTTGGAATCGAACTTGATTACATCAATTCGTCCGTGACGAGTGGAAGCGGCCGTCAGCGTCAGTTGGGGGATGAGGTCGTCATCCAATCCCTGCTGTTGGGCAAGAATGGACAGCGGCGAGAAGCCCCACAGAACAAGTCCCCATCCGAGAGCGAGCGTGCGGAACATGAGGCGGCTCCTGCTGTGACATCTGGAAATCGGCGCAATTGCTACGCTGGGATGATTTTAGCGCAGCGCAGGATGCGATGGCAAGTAAATGCGCGGCGGCGGTCTTCCGCCTGGTCCACTTCAATCGCGTCCGGCTGTTCATGGATGGGTCAATTCGCAACGTACTCATCGAGGATTTCAAGCTTCGGCGCCTCCTCTGCGATCTTGCCCCAGACGACGAGGCTTCCGGGACTGCTCGATTTGACGACGCTCCACTGCCCGCCGACCCGGACCACGCTGCCCGACAAGTCCTCCTTGCCGAGTTCCTTATTCGTGCCGATCTGGGTCACGTAGCGCCGTTCATCGAACTCGCGGGCGGTGATATCGCCGGTGAGACGAAAGGAGGGAGTGGCCGTTTCCCGTTTCGCGCCGTTGTCGGCGATGATGTTGTTTTCCATCACGCAGATAAAGGCTCCTTCCGCGGCGGCGGCGCCGCCCTTCTCGTTGGCCACGATGATATTGCGTCGAAGATCGATCCGCCCAAAGCGGCTCGCGCGAACCCCGCCGGGGCCGCCGCGCACGGTGTTGTTGCCGGCGATGAGATTGTCTTCAATGGGCACGGAAGCATCGGGCGAGATGTCGAAACGCTCGCCTGCGTCCGTGTAGTACAGGTTCCCCATGCAATAGATTCCCCCGCCGTCGTCGCCCGACGTATTGCCGACGACCCAATTGTAATTGATCAGCGGCGTGGAATTGCCTTCGACCCAAATCCCGCCCGCGTCGTTGTTGATCGGCGCCGAACACATGACGATGACGTTGAACGAAATCTGGGGCGAACTCTCCTCCGAGCAGGCGATCGCCCCGCCCGGAGAGCTGCGCGAGCCGACCTTGCCGTGAAACATCTGGTCGTCCTTCACGCCGGCGATGTTGTTGCAGAAGACGTTGCGGAGAATTTTCGCCTGGACGTTGCCGCGGGCCGTGATCCCGGCGCCGTTGCCGACCTCGGTGCCATTTTCGCAGATCAAGTTGTTGGCGACATAGGCCCGCGAGCCCGACAGCAGGGCGATGCCGGCGCCCTCGTTGGCGATCTGTTTGCCCAGCCCTTCCTCAATCTCGGGGGCCAGCGTCTGGTTGCCGACGATGATGTTGTTAACGATCGTCGGCGAGACGCCGTCGCAGACGATGCCGCCGCCGTGGGCCTGCTGTTGCCCGCCGGTGATGACGAATCCGTCGAGCCGGGCGTCATCGGCGCCGATCACGACCGGGCCCTTCTTCTGCGCATCCAGGATCGCGGCATATTGATAGACGTTCCGCGTCTTCCAATCGCCCGGGGCAAACCCGCCGTACAGGTCGACCCATTGCTTCATCTGGATCGGCGATTCCTTGTACGTTCCCGCGGCGGCCAGGATGGCATATCGATTCTTCGGCGACGCATCCTTGACCGACGCCAGGGCGCCGGCAACCGTCCGATGTTTTTCTCTCGGCGCCACGTGGATCACGTGGGCATAG
>JAHWKS010000925.1 GCA_019347795.1 Planctomycetota bacterium
CTTCGCCCTTGGCGTTTACCAGAGGGCCGCCGCTATTGCCGTGCGAGATCGGGGCGGACGTTTGTATCCAGACGGCTTCTCGGTCAAAGCCGATCGCATCGTAAACCCCTTCCGGTAGCACTCCCCGCGTCTCATCGCCGCTGCGGATCGCGCTTACGATGCCGTCCGTCACCGACCCGGTGAAGCCTGTTGGCGAACCAAAGGCGTAAACCCGCTCGCCCTTGGCCGGCGCTTCGGCGCAGATTGCCAGCGGCTGAATCTCCTCGTCCGGCTCGAACTGTAGGATCGCCAAGTCTTTCCGGGGCGAGACCGCGACGAACCTAAGACGGTAGCCATCGCTCCATCTCGAAACGTAATCCGTGCTGACGTTGCGCCCGCGATGACGTGGTAGTTCGTCACCACCAGCGAACTGTTGTGGAACACGAACCCGCTGCCCATCGAGCCATGTGCCTCGACCTTCACGACGGAGCTGTCCACAAGCTCCACCAGCGCCCGGGCATCAAGGGGATCGATGCCTGGCTCAGTGGTGGCGGGAGCATCATTGGCAGCTTCACCAGCGGGACCATCAGCGACTTCATCTGGCAGATCGCCTGAATCATTGGATGCGACGGCCGCTGCTGCGGGCTCGCCAACTTGGCCGGCAGTTCCGCTCTCTGCTGAGTTAAACAGCCACAGAAAAGCTGCCGTCCACGCGATGACGCTCGCCGCGAAGATGGAGAGCACTATTGCGACCGTGGACCCTTTCAACGCTGGTTGATGTGGCTTCCTTACGATGGGCGGCGGAAGCGGAGGCGGCGTCACTCGGTCCGGCATCGTAGGGCTTCCGAGAATGGGGGCAGCGGAATCGCTCGATCATCCTACGCCGACGCTCCACCGTCTTGCAACCAAATTCGAGAGACTGCGACAGCTACTTCACCGCTCGCAGGGCCGCCGCGACGGGTTGATGTCGCGGCGTCCAGTTGACCACTCCGTCGTCGCTGAAAAGAATTCAGCGGGGAATCGATGTAATAACCAGCCGTTCCGCCAAGCTTCTAATCTTGCTTACACGCCCACCGCCAACCAGCGACTTTTTACATCCGCCCCCGCCATCTGACGCACACGCCGATCAGGCAATTCTCCACCACCACGCTCCAACCACCAGAGACGCCCACACAGGCCACCAGCAGCCGCTCCAGCACGCCGGCCACGGGTCGGGAGCCGACCAGCGATACAGCCCCGCCAATCGGCCGACAGCGGCTCACAACGGGCGTCTTCCAGAAGTCGATCGCCTACTCAAATCGCCGACAAGCGAGCGCCTGTTCAGAGACGCTGAGCACGGCTCGACGGGCAGGCTCGTCACCTGACGCTTGCGACTTCAAATAAACCTGGTGGGGTACATACATATACACGCAGGCGCGCGGGGGGGACGTGGGGCAGTCGCCGTAAGACGTTGCGGTTAAACGGTTTGCATTGCCGTTGCAGGAACGAGAGCGACACGGCGGCCGATCTGACGCAAAACTAGTTGCATAGGCAACCATTGCATACGCAACTATCTCGCCGGCCGCGCCGCCGCGGTCGGACCGGACTGGACACTTTTGCCAATGTTGCGCGTTTTCGCTAGGAAAATCGCGATTTCGCCGATTTCGCGGAAAAATTTTGCGGCAGATAGAATCCGCGCGCGCGAGGCGGGTTGAATCCGGACGGCGCGGCGGGAATGATTCCGCCGGTCTCGGCCGAGCGGTTCGGCCGGAAACGAATTGCGGCCCGCGATGCTCCAAACATCCGGGCCGCTGGCTCAAACCCGCTATGGGAGTTTGAACTATGGCATTGTCCGCCCTGTCCCCCGCGGCCGCAAGCCGGCCGCACTCGGTTGCATCGGCAACCCGCGAAGTTCTCGCCGATCTTCTCCCCGGGGAAGTGCTGCCCCTGGCGTATCTGGTGGAGCGCGTTTCCGTGGCGCTGGACGGCGCCGCGGTAAGCCGCGCCACGGTCTTGCGTGCGGCCCGACAAGCCGCGGCCGCTGGCGTATGCGGCAAGCACGATTACCACGGCGAATTGACGTATTGCCAGCCGGCCAGCGCCCTGGCGCGCTAGAGGCAATCGGGCCGTCCTATCGCCCCGGTCGCCTGATCGGGGCGCGTTTCTCTTTCGCGTTTCACCCTTGGGAGTTCTCACGTTATGGCAACACAAACCACCCCCCGTTTCCCCGCGGACACAAACGGCCGCAAGACAACCCTGGCGGCGCTCGACAATTCCAGCGACCCGGCGCTTGTGGCGTCGCAACTGCAGCGCGGGGAACGCTCGAAGGACGACGTCCGCGCTTGGGCGCTTTCCACAAAGCTGGATCTCGGCAAGCTGGCGCCCCTCGCGGAAGCGTTGCCCGATGACTGGGCGAAGATTGTGGCGCGCCAGGTCGGATTCCTGAAGAGCGCCCCGCCATCGGCGACGCCGGAATACGCATGGAGCGTTTCCAGTGGTGGCCACGCCACGCTTACCGTAAAGGGCAGCAAGGGAGGGAGCAACACGACGACGATGTCGGTTGCAAGCTGGCGCGGCTTTCTCGCCTACACCG
>JAHWKS010000096.1 GCA_019347795.1 Planctomycetota bacterium
CGAGCATTTACGAACGCGTCGCGGCCATGCCCGAACATTTTCAGATCGTCGGCAATCGGCGCCAGCCGTTCGACGATCGCGAAGCCGCCCGGCGCTGGCTCTACGAAGTCGGCGCCCGAAAAGAATACTCCATCCCCATGCCGCACATCCTGCGCATGGCCGACTACGTGAACTGACGCCAAGCTCGAAGCGTCAGCGAGGAATGGAAACCCGAAGCGTAAGCGAGGGAAAGAAACCAACCAAGGCGAAGGCGAAGGAATCATACAAGCACAACTCTAGGCTCGCTGTCGCGAGCCGTCGGTCACTCGCGGAGCGAGTGACCCACATTGAAAGGAGTCATTAAAGCTCTGCCGTTCGCGTCGGGTTTGCGGGAACACGGCGCGTACCCTCCCTCCTGGGTAGGAGCATTACGCCTGCCGTAAGCGATCTCTGGGTCGATCGCTTGGGCAGGTGCTTCACGGCAGAGTTACACTGCGCGTCGGGGCGATGTTCGCATCGCCCCGACGCCAGGGAACACCAACGCCGCAACCGGCCGACGCCCTCGGCCGGTTGCGGCGTTTTTTTATTATCCCTGTTCAAATTGTCGCTGGCTGCTGCGCGTGCTCCGTCTGGACACTTCCGCGTGTGTCGCCTAGGCTTCGGGCAAGGAGCGCATTCCCGCAACGGCGCCGAAGGGGCCGGGCGTCCTCGTTTCTCGGAACCATGTTTCGAGAAAGAGCGTGGGACCCGACATTCCTTGCCTTCTCAGCTTGCCATCATGAAAGCCGCGTACATCGAACAGGCGGGACCGCCTGAAAATATTCAATTCGGCGAGCTGCCGACTCCTGAGCCGCAAGCGGGGCAGGTGTTGGTGCGGGTGAACGCGGTCTCCGTGAATCCCGTGGATACGTACATCCGCGGCGGCGCCAACTACTGGCCGCTTCCCAGCCCCTTCATCATCGGGTGCGATCTGGCGGGAGTCGTGGAGAAAGCCGGACCGGGCGCCACGCGCTTCAAGCCGGGCGATCGCGTTTGGGGAACCAATCAAGGGCTGATGGGCCGGCAGGGGACCTTCGCCGAATTCTGCGCCGTCGATGAGCATTGGCTCTACGCCACTCCCGACAACGTGGACGATCAGACCGCCGCGGCGTGCGCACTGGTCGGCGTTACGGCGCATCTGGGGCTGGTGCGGGAAGCACGCCTCCAGGCGGGCGAGTCAATCTTCGTACACGGCGGCACGGGGGGAGTCGGGTCGATGGTCGTGCAGATGGCCAAGGCCCTCGGCGCCCGGGTGCTGACCACCGCCGGGTCCGATAAGAAGGCCGCGATTGCGAAGGAGCTGGGCGCCGATCAAGTGGTCAACTACAAGACGCAGGACGTCGAGGCGGCGGTCAAGAGCTTCGCTCCCGACGGGGTGAACGTGTTTTGGGAGACGCTGCGCGAGCCGAACTTCGATCAGATCGTCGGCTACCTTGCGGAGCGAGGCCGGATCGTCCTCATGGCCGGCCGCGACGCCCGCCCGCCCTTCCCGGTCGGGCCGTTCTATGTGAAGGAATGCTCGCTGCATGGACTGGTGATGTTCAAGGCCTCGCCCGACGAGCTGCGGGCCTGCGCCGACGACATGAATCGCTGGGTGTCCGAAGGAAAGCTGAAATCCCAGATTGGCCAGGTGCTGCCGCTCTCTGAGGCGGCCGAAGCCCACCGCCTCCAGGAGGCCAATACCCTGCACAAAGCCGGAACCCTCGCCGGCAAGATCGTCCTCACCAACTGAAGGACAACTTGTCCCCTCCTTCGTACTAATCACCGGTTTCGCCAGAGTTGGCGGTCGGTGATGCCGACTTGGACTTGGACGGCGGCGATCTCTTTGCGGAAACGATGGGCGTCGGTGGGGTAGCCGGCCGTGGGCCGCAGGTCGGGCAGGTGACGGCGCCAGAAGTCGTTGAAGGCCGCCATCGCCAACTCGCGGAGATACTTGGACGTCATCGAAGCCAGGGCCGACGGCAGAAAGCTTTCCCCTCCGGCGGCGAAGCGGGCTTCCCGGCGGCAGTCGGACGGGCCCCAGCGGTAAATGCTCAACAAGCGGCCCTCCCCCCGCGTCTCAATAAACGAATCCGGGAAAAAGTGCTGGAGCAATCCCGCGTAGTGGTTGCGGCCGCCGTGCTTGTCGCAGCCGATGAGGGCCGGCTCGCCCTCGTGCTTTGAAAGCAATTCCTGCACAAGCCCGAGCGTGCCGTAGGAGAGTGCGGCGGCCTTGTTGCCATGCTCGTCCAGAAGCTGGTTGAATCGCTCGGGAAAGATCACCCGCGAACGAATGCCGATCAGCTCCACGCCGCGCTTGGCGAGCTCGCAGGCGAGCAACGACGTCGCCGCATCCAGGCAGGAGGCCTCAACGGCGAAGGGAAGCTCTGCGTCGTAGTCGCCGTGCCACGGGATGATCGGAGCGGCCTCGATGCACGTCGGATCCAGCGCCGCCCACACCTCCCGCCAGCGGGCCGGGGCGATCCGCAGCATTCGCAGCGAGGCCAGCACGCCCCGCTCCAGCCCCGCCAGGCCTGCGCCGGGCTGATAGAGCTTCTTGGAGTCGGCGATCGCCACGCGGGAGTCGCCGTCTTCGGGCGGACCGGGGCAGACGCACTTCGCGAGGGTCTTGTAGAGGTTCCGGCCAATCGCCTCGTCGGGAACTCGCCAGGCGGTGGCGGAGATCACGAGCGGTCCCAAATAAGGCCCGTAGCCGGCTTCGTCGGTTCCGATCAAGACCGCCATGCTCGCCGACTTTCCCTCCCCTGGAGCGCCGGGCGCTATGTTACCATGAACCGCCCGCCGGTAAAGTGCGTGAACCGCGCCTCCGGCAACTTCGTAGCATCGGGGGCGATTGCCGTGACGGCAAGATGGTGCGGATCACGGTTTCCTGGGTGCAACGGTTCGATCACGCCTGATTTTGCGAGCGAAATCTCATGATGCAGTCGCGAATGCCGGCCACATCCATCGTCGCAATTGCTCCGCTGATTCTGCTCGCGCTCGTCGCCTCGGTGAACGCGCAGCCGCGACCGCTGGTCGAAGCCTACGCGGGAGAGCCGTTCGGAGTGGGGCGGATCACGTTCAGCCTCCCGCCCGCCTCTGCGGATCGCGTCGAGCCGAACCAGGTCGAAATCACCGGCGACGCCGGCCGCGTGTTTTATCCCGCGGTTTCCTCCTCGGCGCCGGCTCGAGAGCTGCTGGGGGGTCTCTTGGGCAGTCGGCCGTTGCTCGGCGCCCTCGCTCGCGAAGTTCCCGGCAGTTTGAGCGTCTACTTTCTCTTTGAAGGCCGATCGCCGTTCCGCGTGACGGTGCGGACGCCGGCGCCGCACCACGTTCTCGTCACCCCGCGGCCGACGCTGCGCGGCGATGAGCGGCTGTTGCGGGATTGGTGGCGGAAATACTCGCTAGCGGCCAACGAGCAGGCGCTCCAGGGGGACTATCCGCCGATCGTGGAGACGTACCTTACGAACATGCTGCCGCGCCGACTCGGCTTGGACCGCGCGGCGCGCCGCGTCGAGCCGCGATCCGAGACCCGGCTGCAAGATACGCTGGACCTGTTCCTGGGCGTGGAAGACCTGCGGCGGGACGTGATGATCGAAACCCTCCGCTCCGCCCATCCGGTGGAGGAAGCCACGCTGCCGGTTCCCGACGACATCGCCTGGATGGATTCGCCCCCGCGGGAAATTCCGGACGACGTGGAGATCGAGCCGATCGCCATGCGCATCCCTGAGGAGTGCTTTTACCTCCGCTTCGGCAACATCGCCAACTTCATCTGGCTGCATCATCTGACCGAGGAGCACGGCGGGGCGCTGGGTCGGCTGATCTCGCTTCGCGGCCATGACGTGCAGGCCACGCAGCGGATTGAAGGGCGGCTGGGGGTGCGGTATTCGTTGCTGCTCGACCTGGTCGGCGAGCGGGTCGTGGACGACCTCGCGGTCTTCGGCCGCGACACCTATCTCCGCGAGGGCGCCGCCATCGCGGTGCTGATCAAGGCGAAGAACGCCTTCCTGGTGTCCACCGCCTTGAACAGCGAACGCAATCAAGCGCTGGTGCGAGAGAAGGAACGCGGCGCCGCGAGCGAGACGGTCGAAATCGCCGGCCGCACGGTGTCGTTCATCTCCACGCCGGACAACCGGCTGCGGTCGTTCTTCGTGCGGGACGGCGACTACTGCCTTCTCTCGACTTCGAGAGCCCTCGTGGAGCGATACTTCGAGGCGGCCGACGGCGAGCGGGCGCTCGGCGCCTCGGCCGACTTCCGCTACGCCCGCTCGCAGCTTCCAAACAGCCGCGAAGACACGATCTTCGCGTACTTCTCGCCGGCGTTCTTTCGGGGGCTGGTCAGCCCGCACTACCAGATTGAACTGCACCGGCGATTGCGGGCGACCACCGACATTGAGCTGGTCGAACTCGCCCGCCTGGCGGCCCGCGGCGAAGGACGCCCGCATGGGACGATCGACGAGTTGATCCAAGGCGGCTTTCTTCCGCCTGACTTTCTGAGCCGCCCCGACGGCAGCCGAGTGGTCATCGAAGGCGATCGCGTGCTCGACTCGCTCCGCGGGGCGCGCGGCAATTTCCTGCCGATCCCGGATACGCCCGTCACCGCCGTCACGTCGAGCGAAGCCCGTCGCTTCTCGCAGGCCGCGGCGACGTGGTCGCTGCGATGGCGGCAGATGGACCCGGTGGCGGTCGGGGTGCAGCGTTCGCCTCGGGATGAGAACGACGTCGAGCGGATCACGATCGACGGCTTCGTCTCGACGCTGCTCGAGGAAAAATACGCTCCGTATCTTGCGATGCTCGGCCCGGCGACAAAACAGACGCTGGCGCCGGTCGAGGGGAACCTGCTCTCCGCCGAGCTCTCGGCCAGGGCAGGCCAGTCTTCCGCCGCCCCGCAGCTTGTGTTCCTGGGGGTGCAGGACCAGCCGCGCCTGGGCATGCAGGGCTGGCCCGGCGTGATCCGCTCGATCGCGTTCCTCCGCACGATTCCCGGCTACCTCGGCGCTGCGCCGAAGGCCGGCGTCGTGGACATGCTGCCGCTGGGGCTCTCGCCCCCGCCGGACCGCAACGGCTTCTCGCAGTTGCCGCTGGGAGTGTGGCGGAGGGAATGGGACAACTACTCGGTGCTTTCCTTCGATCCGCAACTGCTGGCGCGCGTGACGCCGCAACTGCGCGTGACGGAGGATTCGGCGCCGGCCCAGGCTCGCCTGCACGTGGCCGATCTGACGCAGGCCCGGCACACCTCCTGGATCAACGAGTTCTTCTACGATCGGGCGCGGCGCACCACCGCCGGCAACATCGCGCTGCTGCACGCGCTCACGCGGCAGCTCGGTGTCCCGCCAAGCGAGGCGCTGGCCGAGGCGAATCGCCTGCTCGACGTGCAATTGACCTGCTCGCTGGGAGGCGAGTACCGGCTGACGGCCGCTCGCGACGGAGCGCAACAATGGACGACGACCGCCGCGGCGCCGGCGTCCGAGTATCGCCCGCCCCTGGTCGCCTGGCTCCGCGGCGCCGACGCCCGTCTGACGAAGGAAGGCGATCAACTCACCCTGCACGCCGAGATCGCCATGCAGCGAAAGGAGTCCACGCCCGCATTCCAACTTCCGGCCTTGCCGTTCTTCGGCGGCAAAAAGGAGGCGTCGCCAGAGGCTCCGCCCGAATCCAAACCCAAGCCCGCGACTCCTCCCGCGCCCACCGGCCGCCGCGATTTTTAGTCGTCGCCGTCCGGTTCCGCTCCTGCCTCTAGCCGTCGGGCGTCTTGCCGGCGATGCAGGCTCAAATGATCGCCAGCGGGTTGCGGCGTTCTTCGAGCGTGCCGCGGGTGACACCCACGCGGTTGGCGGCGCTTAACCGCGTCCAGACTTCCTGGCCGGTGACGCGGGCGGCGAGGAGGTCGCGGTAGAGCCGCAGCAGCCGCTTGACCTGGCGCGGCGTGTCGTCCAGCAGCTCGATGCGGAAGTGGCGGACGCCTTCTTCCATCAGCCGCGGGACGAGTTCGGCGGCGCTTTGGGGAGTGGCGTTGAAAAGCGTGTTGCGGCAGCCGACGTCGGCCTTGAGCGGATGACTCATGCCGATCCGGTCGCGCAGCTCGACCGCGTGGCGGTCGCACGGCCGGCCGCAGTTGGTCTTGTTCGTTCCCGGCGAAAGGACGGCGCAGAACACGCAGTGCTCCATGTGGAACATCGGCATGTGCTGATGGATGACCGCCTCCAGCCACGCCGGCGGGACCGCGGTCACCAGGTCGAGCAACTGATCTCGGTTGAGATCATACGAGGGGGTGACCCGCGACGCTCCTTCCTCGATGAGAAATTGGGCCGTCAACTCGTTGGCGGCGTTGAGCGAGAAATCGGCGACGATCGCCGCCCCGTGCTCGCGGAAGAACACAAGGCCGCCCAAGTTCCGCACCAGGAAGCCGTCGGCGCCGTGCCGCAGCATGGCGCGGAAGATGCCTTTCTCCCCCGGCTTCTCGATCCGCGGCGTGGCGAGGAAGATGCTCGCTCCGGCCGCGCGGGCCGCCTCGACCGCTTGACGAAACTCGCGGATGTCCTGGAAGTCGGCATACAGCCGCCGCTCCCCTTCCGCCAGCGCCGCCTGAAGCTGCTCCAGGTTCCGGCAGAGGAGGTGCAGCGTCGGCGCCTCGTTTCCAGGATCCTCGCGATTCGGGATCGCGGCGCGAAGCTGCGACAGCACCGAATGCTCCGCGATTCGCCGCGGCGGACGGTCGATCATCGCCCGCTCCAATTGCTCGATCATCGCATGCCGCAGCCGGCCGAGAACGCTGAGCGGCGCCATCGGCGCTCCATCGATGCGCGCTTCGAGCGTCCGCAGTTCAAACGGCGTCCCGCCCAATCGGCCGAGTTGCGTCTCCAACACCTCGCGTGTGAGCGGATGCCGCCGCGCCGCCTCCAGCGGCTGCTCCGATTCGACGCGGAAATCGGCGCCGGTCGCCGGTCGGGCGATTACAACCAACGGGCGCCCGACGGCGGCTTCGACAATCACGTCCACCGGCGTTCTGCGCTGCGGATCGGCGCCGGCGTACGTTCTTCGCCAGCGGGCCGTCAGCTCAGGATCGTCCGTCTTCCAAAGTTTCTGTCCCGGGTAAATCGACGACATCTCCACGTCGCCGCGGCCGAAGGCCAGCTCGACTTCGCCCTGGAAGACGGGCGCCTTTTGCAGTCGCCCGTTCACAAACACCTCGTACACCCGGCCGCCTTGCTCCGTGTCCGCGGCGCGGTCGCCTTCGAACACCACGCCGTCTCCCGGCTTCACGCCCGCGACCAACGTCACGGCCACGCGGCCTCGCTTCACCCGCTGCACTTCGCCCAAGAGCACGCCTCGCTTGGAGGAGCTGAGAGCCGGCACGAGCTTCTTGTGATCGCACCCTTCCAGCCAGCCGTGCGAGAAGCCGCGGGAGAACGAAAGCTCCATCTCCTCCACGTCGCGGGGAGAAAAGGCGAGCGGCCGGCCGGCGAAGGCGGCGTCGATCGCAGTGCGATAGTGGCGGGTGATGTTCGCCACGTACTCGGCCGTCTTGAGCCGACCTTCGATCTTAAAGCAGACGACTCCCGCGGCAATCAGCTCCGGCGTCAGGTCGTACGCCGCCAGGTCCTGCGGGCTGAGCAGATATCGTTGATCCCCCAGGTCGGTTTCCTCTCCGTCGCAGATCAGCTCGTACGGCAACCGGCAAGCTTGAGCGCATTGGCCGCGATTGGCGCTGCGGCCGCCGAGCGACTCGCTGGTGAGACATTGACCCGAGTAGGCGACGCACAACGCCCCGTGCACGAACGCCTCCAGCTCGACGCTGGTCTCGCGGCGAATCTTGGCGATCTCGGTGATCGACAGTTCGCGGGCGAGTACCGCCCGCTCCACGCCCAGCCGCCGAGCGAACTCGACGCCGGCCGCGGTGGTGAGCGACATCTGCGTCGAAGCGTGGATCGGCAGATCAGGACAGACGCCGCGCACGAGCCGCACCAGGCCCAGATCCTGCACCAGCACGGCATCGACGTGCGCGGCGGCCGCCTCGCGGATGAGCGACTCCGCCTCCGGCAGCTCGCCGGGAAACGCGAGCGTGTTGAGCGTGACGTAGCCCTTCACTCCGCGGCGATGCAGGAACTCCATCACCGCCGGCAGATCTTCAATGGCGAAGTTGGCCGCCCGCGCCCGGGCGTTGAACCCGCACTGCAGGCCAAAGTACACCGCATCCGCCCCGTTCTCCACCGCCGCGCGCAAGCAGTCGAAATCGCCCGCGGGAGCGAGTAATTCGGGTTTTCGGGTTATGAGCGGCGAGGGAGTCACGATCGACGAGCCGAAAGGCGTCGGGGTGGCTATCGGGAAGGGGTCGGAGCTTCCATCATATCCCCGCGCCCTAGAGTTTGACGATGCGCTGGAGTTAAATGGAGGGATGTTCCATCCGCAGGGGCCGACGTTTTTCGAGCTGGCCCGGCAGGCGCTTTCCTCGACTGAACGCGGCTACGACCTGCTGGCGCCGAAGTTCGATTACACGCCGTTCCGCACGCCCAGCTGGGTCCTGGAGCAGACGGCGCCGCACGTCGGCCCGCCGAACTCGGTTGGATCGGCCCTCGACGTGTGCTGCGGGACCGGCGCGGCGATGCAGATGCTGCGTCCGCTCTGCCGGGACCGCGTGACGGGAATCGACATGAGCCAGGGGATGCTCGAGGTCGGCCGCGAAAAGACGGCCGGCGCCCCCGGCCAGGCCAAGCTGGAGTTCACCCGCGGCGACGTGCTGGACATGCCCTTTGAAGAAGAGTTCGACGTGGCCGTCTGCTTTGGCGCCTGCGGGCACATCCTGCCGCGCGACGAAGCACGCTTCATCGAGCAGGTTCGAAACGCGTTGCGGCCCGGCGGTCGATTCATTTTCGCCACGAGTTATTTGCCCCGCAAACTATCGGCGACCTACTGGTTGGCCCGCGGGTTCAACGCCGCCATGCACGTGCGGAACCTCCTGATCCGGCCTCCGTTTATCATGTATTACCTGACGTTCCTCCTTCCCGGCGCCCGGCGGATGTTGGAGGAGCACGACTTCTCAGTAGAAGTGAAGGAAGACGCTTTCGCCCCCACGGCGCCGCAGCTTAAGCTAGTCGTTGCTACCCGCAATTGATTCGTATCATAACTACAACAGGAATCTCTCGATGAATTCAATACGTCGCCTGGCCATCCTGGCCGCGTTCATGGCAGCCGCTTCGACCACGCACGCCCAAGAGGGCCGCGAGTACGACGTCGTTGTTTACGGCGGCACGTCGGCCGGGGTGTCGGCGGCGATCCAATCTGCGCGGATGGGGAAGTCCGTCGTGCTGATCGAGCCGAGCAGCCACATCGGAGGGCTTACCAGCGGCGGGCTCGGCTGGACCGACTCGGGAAACAAGGCGGTGATCGGCGGGATCAGCCGCGAGTTCTATCAGCGGGTCAAGAAGCACTACGACCAGACCTCCGCCTGGAAGCACCAGAAGCGGGAGCAGTACGATCGCTACCGCCCCGACGAAGACGCCATGTGGACCTTCGAGCCGAAGGTGGCCGAGAAGCTGCTGCGGGAGATGCTCGCCGAGCACAAGATTACCGTGGTCGAGCAAGAACGCCTTGACCGGGACGGCGGCGGCGTCACGATGAGCGACGGAGGTCCGCCGCGGATCCTCGCCATTCGCATGGAGTCGGGCAAGACCTACGCCGGCAAGATGTTTCTCGACTGCACGTATGAAGGGGACCTGATGGCCGAGGCAGGCGTCAGCTATCACGTCGGCCGGGAGTCGAACGACAAGTACGGCGAGACACTCAACGGCGTGCAGAAGGCGCGGAATACGCACAACCACCGCTTCATCGTCGAGGTCGATCCGTACGTGAAGCCGGGCGATCCGGAGAGCGGCCTCTTGCACGGCATCGACCCCGGCCCCTATCCCGAGGACGGCGCCGGGGACCATCGCCTCCAGGCGTATTGCTTTCGCATGTGCATGAGCAATGTGCCGGAGAACCGCGTCCCATTCCCCAAGCCGGCCGACTACGATGAGGCGAAGCACGAGTTGCTCCTGCGCAACTTCGAGGCGGGCGATCTGCGGCTGCCGCTGAAGATCGACATGATGCCGAACGGCAAGACCGACACGAACAATAACTGCGCCGTGAGCACCGACTACATCGGCCAGAACTACAACTACCCCGAAGCCGGCTACGAAGAGCGGGAGCAGATCATCCGCGAGCACGAGAGCTACCAGAAGGGCCTGATGTGGACCCTCGCCAATCATCCCCGCGTCCCGGAGAAGATCCGGCAGCAGATGAGCCGCTGGGGACTGGCCGCCGACGAGTTCCCCGACAACGGCCATTGGCCGCACCAGATTTACGTCCGTGAGGCCCGGCGGATGATCGGCCAGTACGTGATGACCGAGCACGACTGCCGCCGCACGCGGGAGACGCCCAAGTCCGTCGGCATGGGCTCCTACAACATGGACTCCCACAACTGCATGCGGTACGTCACCGCCGACGGGCACGTGCAGAACGAGGG
>JAHWKS010000097.1 GCA_019347795.1 Planctomycetota bacterium
GAGGGCGCAAAATTGCGCCCTCCTGGAATCGCCGCCAGGCAAAAGAAAAATCCCCGCCACGGCGTTTTAGGGTGGCGCAAAATTTCGCCCCCCTGGAAGCGCCCTTGAAGGAGACTCCGCAAATTAGGCGAACTCACGCCGGCTGGTTCGGGCCCGCTAGCGAGCGACGTGCTTTCTCCGCTTTGGTATGCTGTGCGTGACGATCAGGAGATTGCTATGCCTCGCTTTGTCACGCATCTGGAGAGCGCCCTGGATGGGACGCGTCTTACCGCGGATCGGCCGCAGACGATGCATCGGGATCGGCCGCTGTGGGTGCGGTACGGCTTGGATGCGGTTCGCGGCGCGATGTCGAAAGAAAGCGTCGCCGTGCGGCCGCCGACGATGTGGCGGTATCGCGAGCTGCTGCCGCTCGACTTCGACCTCCAGCCGGTAACGCTGGGCGAGGGAATGAGCCCGGTGCTCAAGTGCGAGCGGCTCGGCGCCGAGTTGGGGCTCTCGAACCTGTGGATCAAAGATGAGTCGCAGCTTCCCACCGGCAGCTTCAAGAGCCGGGGGTTGGGCATGGCGATCAGCATGGCCCGGCAGTTCGGCATCCGCCGCGTCGCCCTCCCCACCGCGGGAAACGCCGGCGGCGCCGCGGCCGCCTACGCCGCCCGGGCCGGCATCGAGGCGTACGTGTTCATGCCCGACGACACGCCGATCATCAACCAGCTCGAATGCCGCGCCGCCGGCGCCCGCACGTTTCTGGTGAACGGGCTGATCACCGATTGCGGCCGCATCGTTCGCGAGGGCAAAGAAGCGATGGGTTGGTTCGACCTCTCGACGCTCAAGGAGCCGTACCGCATCGAAGGGAAGAAGACGATGGGCCTGGAGTTGGCCGAGCAGCTCGGCTGGCGGCTTCCCGACGTGATCCTCTATCCCACCGGCGGCGGCACGGGGCTGATCGGAATGTGGAAGGCGTTCGATGAACTGGCGAAGATCGGCTGGTTGGCCGAGGACAAGCGGCCGCGGATGGTGGCCGTGCAGTCGGAGGGTTGCTGTCCGATCGTGCGGGCGTTCGAGAAAGGGGAGCGGTTCGCCGAGCCGTTCCCCGGCGCCGCGACGATCGCCAGCGGCATTCGCGTCCCCGCGGCGGTGGGCGATTTCATGATCCTGGACGCGGTGCGGGAAAGCGGCGGCCGCGCGATCGCCGTCGATGAGAACCGCATTCGCGACTGGCTACAACTCGCCTTCTCCCGCGAAGGGATCGCCGTCTGTCCCGAGGCCGCCGCCTGCGTCGGCGCGTTGGAAGACCTTACGGGCGAAGGTTGGATAAAGCCCGACGAGCAAGTGGTGCTGTTCAACACCGGGGCCGCACAAAAGTATCCCGAGGCGCTGGAGGGCGATCTGCCGCGGATTGACAAAGACGCGGCGATCGACTGGGACGGGCTGGCCGCTGCCCCTTTCGACTCGGCGTGATGCGTTATCGCCGTCGTGGCGTCGTCGGTTATAATTCGAGAGCGCCGGCCGCCGCTTCTCGTATGTCTCTTGTCGCCATGCCTGCCGCTCCGCGAAAGCCCTACGCTGAACCTTACTCGCTCGTCGCCGCGATTCTCCGCGGCGCGTGGTTCGGCGCCCGCTTCACGTTCTGGCTGCTGGTGGCTTTGGTCACGGCGCCGATGGCGGCGTATGTCGTACTGAATCTGGCGGCCAGGCCGAGCGCGATCTGGCAGATCTTCAGCATCGGCTTCTTCGTGCGTATTGTGATTCCGGCAGTCGTGGTTCCGCTGGCCGGAGCGGCGCTGGGGGGGATGGTCGCGGGAATTCTGCTGCCGCTGGCGTCGCTGCTCAACGGCCGTTCGGAGAAAAGGCGCGAGCAGGACGCCGACGAGCCTCCTTCGCCGTTCGACGATCCGTCGCCGGCGCCGCGGAGCCGGGAAGAGCTGTTGCGCCGCATCGTGGGCGGGCCGCAGGAGCCGTGCGAGTCAACCTGAGTTCGCTTCGCCGCGTGAGTTATGATTGACAAGAACGCCACCATCCTCGGCTTGTTTTGCCGCCGCGTCGCCCAGGACGGCGGCCGCAATGCGATCCACATCAAACGCGACGGCCAGTACGCCGCGCTCACATGGGATGAAGTCGGCGCCGACGTGCGCCGCGCGGCCGTCGCGCTGCGGCGAGTGGGCGCCGCGCCGGGCGATCGGGTCGTGCAGGTTTCCGAAAACCGCTACGAATGGATCGTCACCGACCTGGCGGTGCAGATGGCCGGCGCCGTGCACACGCCCGTTCACGCCCCGCTCACCGGTCCGCAGATCGCCTGGCAGATTCGCCACAGCGAGGCGAAGGTCGTATTGCTCTCCGGCGCCGAGCAAGCCGAGAAGCTCGCCGCGGTCGCCGAGCAAATCCCCCCGGACGTGCAGTTCTTCGCCTTCGACCCGTGCGAGGTGAAGATCGGCTCGCGCCCCGTCGGCCTCTGGAGCGACGTCGGCGCCGATGCCGCGGATGACGAGTGCCGGGACGTGGAGGAGCAGGGCCTTAACGCGGTCACGCCCGATTCGCTGGCGACCATCCTCTACACGTCGGGCACTACCGGCGAGCCGAAAGGGGTGATGCTTTCGCAGCGAAACCTCGCTTCCAACACGCTGGCGACGCTGGAGGCGTTCGGCGAGCGGTCGGATGATCTGCGGCTGAATTTCCTCCCGCTCAGCCACATCTTCGCCCGCACCTGCGACATGAACTCCTGGCTGAGCTGCGGCTCGCAGCTTGCCCTGGCCGAGTCGCGAGAGACGGTGATCGCCGACTGTGCCGCGGTCAAGCCGACGCTGATTAACGGCGTCCCGTACTTTTACGACAAGGTCCGCCGCCATCTTTGCGACAACGGCCTGGCCGACCAGGAAGGCGTGCTGCAGGCGGTGTTCGGCGGGAACATCCGCCTGTGCTGCAGCGGCGGGGCGGCCCTCCCGGATCACGTGTACGACTTCTACTGGGAGCGCGGCGTCCCGCTCTTGCAAGGGTACGGGCTGAGCGAGTCGTCGCCCGTGATCACCGTCTCCACAGAGGAGCACCACCGCCGCGGCGCCGTGGGACAGGCCATTCCCGGCGTGGAAGTGCGTATCGCCGACGACGGCGAAATTCTCACTCGCGGCCCGCACGTGATGCTCGGCTATTGGAAAAATCCGCAGGCGACCGAGGAAGTAACTCGCGACGGCTGGCTGGTGACCGGCGATCTCGGGCGGCTCGACGAGGACGGCTTTCTTTACATCACCGGCCGGAAAAAGGAAATCATCGTCACCGCCGGCGGCAAGAACGTCGCGCCGGCGCCACTCGAGTCGCTGTTGTGCGAAGACCCGCTGATCCTGCAGGCGTTGGTGGTCGGCGACGGTCGCAACTACCTGGCGGCGCTGGTGGTTCCCAATCCCGAGACCCTCCGTGAGGAGCTTGCGTCGCGAGGGATCGCTGTCTCGTCGCCGCAAGACGCTTTGGCGCATCCCGACGTGCGGGCGTTGTTCGAGGAGCGGATCGCCGCACGGCTGGCGTGCGTCTCGCACTATGAGCAAGTCCGGAAGTTCACACTGCTCAGTCGCGGATTCACGATCGAAAGCGGCGAATTGACTCCCAAGCTCAGTCTGCGCCGCAAGGAGATCGAAGAGCATTTTGCGAAAGAGATCGCCGCGATGTATGAACAGTAGCAGGCACACTCCGTGTGCCGTTCGTTTGCGAGTCCCGGCGGCACACGCAGTGTGCCTGCTACTATGTGTCCTATGCCCGCACGCGTTCGCTATCTGCTCCTGCAAGTCCGCAATTCGCACGACCCGATGCGCGAGCATGAGGTCGGCTGCTTTGCGCGGGCCCTGGGTTGCGAGCGGGAGCGGATTCGCGTCTTCGATCTGATCTCCGGCGTGCCCGGCCGGGCGGTAGTGGACTCGGCCGACGTGGTGCTGTTGGGCGGCAGCGGCGATTACTCCGTTGCGGAAGGCGGGCCGTGGCTTCCGGCGGCGCTGGACGGGATGCGGGAGCTGGTTGAGTGGAGCAAGCCGACCTTTGCCTCCTGCTGGGGCTTTCAGGCGATGGCGCGGGCTTTAGGAGGCGAAGTGGTGACCGATCTCACCCGGGCTGAGTTGGGAACGCACGCCATCCATTTGACGGAAGCGGGACAGCGCGACCCGATCTTCGGCGAACTGAACCCGGCGTTCGAGGGACAGATGGGGCACCAGGACATTGTCATCGAGTTGCCGGTGGACGCGGTGCTACTGGCCTCGAGCGACCTCGTCGAGAACCAGGCGTTCTGTCTTCCCGGCAAGCCCATTTACTGCACGCAATTCCACCCCGAGCTGAACCGGGACGACCTGCACCGGCGCGTGAGGGCCTACCCCCGCTACGTCGAAGCGATCGCCGGAATGACCGTCGAGCAGTTGGCCCGCCATTGCCGCGATACGCCGCAAGCCGAGGGACTCTTGCGAAGATTCGTGCAGCACGTGTTGAAGTAGCTAACGCGAAACCGCAAGCGATCACGCTTGCGGCCAGCGCGCTGCCTGTTGCGATGGACATCGTCTACGTCCCCTCAAGCAAACGCACCCCGCCGTCGTCGATGGCGTAGGGGGCGATCTCATCGGAGCAGGGGCTGCCGCGGTGCTTGGCGATGTAGAGGGCGCGCCCGATCTTCAGGCCGTCGCGGATCTTGCCCATGTAAATCAGCGTATTGGCGTTGGCCAGGGCGTCGCCTTCCTCCAAGGGGCGGGAGATCAGGTCGTCCAGCATCGTCTCCTGCGACGTGAGGAGCAGCAGACAGCCGATCTCCTCGGGAGGGTACCCGTGAGCGGCCACGGCGTCGGCGCTCGCGCGGTACTTCTCGCGGAACAAATCGCGGGCGACCCACGCCGGGTCCTTTCGCACGACCTGATGATAGACGTACTCGAACAGGTTGAACTGGATCGACTCCCCCGGCCGGTCCGCCGGCTCCACGCCGTCCACCACTACGCGCCGGCAGCCGCGGACAAAGTTTCCGTACAGGAAGGCGATGGCGCCGCGGAGCTTGGCGTTCAACTCCGCCTGCCACTCGCGCCACTGGTCGAAGTCCAGATCACGCTGCGTCACGCGACGCCCGTGATAGTCGAACACATGCAGGTAGTCGCCAGGCGGTTCGGCGGCCGCACGGCCGAAAAAGTCGTCCAGCAGCGGCTGCCGGCCCGAGGGCGCCTCGCGCAGGTCCCACTGGTGCATCCGCTGTGCATACCGGCGATGGTTCTGCGAATCTCCCCGAGCGGCGCAGTCAAGAATCATGCCCGCACGTCCTTCCTGCGCCGTCCCGGCATGGGCGAACTGCAAGCCCAACTGCGTCTTACCGATCCCGGTGGCGCCGACCACCACCGTCAGCGTCCCCGGGAGCAATCCGCCCCCGAGCATTTCATCCAACGCCGCGATGCCTGTGCTCTGCCGGTGCGTCACTTCAGCGCCTCCCAGGCGCCCAGGAGCAAGTCGGCGGCGCGGTCGATCTCTTCTTCGGAAGTGTACCAGCCGACGCTGAGGCGGATTGTTCCGCGGGCTTGTTCGGCGGAGAGGCCCATCGCAGCGAGGGTGGCGGAGATGTGCTCCGGCGCGTCGCTGTGACAAGCGGCGCCGGTCGAGGCGTACAGTTCCGGGATGCGGCCGAGCAACTCGCCTCCCACGACGCCGGGGAAGCTGACGCTGAGCGTGTTCGGCAGTCGCTCGGCGCCGTCGCCGTTGATCGTCAGCTCGGGACCAATCGGGTCGCTCAGCCGGCGAGCCAACAGGTCGCGGAGCGACGCCATCCGCTCCGTCGAGCGGTCGAGGCTTTTGTGGGCGAGCAGCGCTGCCTGGCCGAGTCCGACGATGTAAGGAACATTCTCCGTTCCCGGCCGCAGCCCCGCCTCTTGCCCGGCGCCGTGAATAACCGGATCGACGGCGACTCCGGAGCGGATGTAGAGGGCGCCGATGCCCTTGGGAGCGTAGACCTTGTGCCCCGCGAGCGTGAGCAGATCGACGCCCAGCTCATCGACGTGCGTGCGGATTTTCCCCACCGACTGTGCGGCGTCGGTGTGCAGCAGCACGCCCGCGCGGCGGCAGATTTCGGCGATGCGGCGGATCGGCTGCACCACGCCCGTCTCGTTGTTGGCATGCATGATGCTGACCAGCCGCGTCTGCGGACGCAGCGCCTCCGCGATCCTTTCCGGCTCGACGACGCCCTGCCGGTTGCACGGGACAACCGTCACCCCGTATCCCCACTCCCGCAGCCAGCCGGCCGGCGCAGTCACCGCCGGGTGCTCGATGGCGGAGATCACCAGATGTCCGCCGGCCGAGGGCGGCTCGCGAAGCATCACGCCCTTAATCGCGACGTTGTTGCTCTCCGTGCCGCCGGAGGTGAAGACGATCTCATCTGGGTCGGTCCCCAGCAGCGCCGCTATCCGCGATCGCGCGTCTTCGATCGCCTCCCGGCACGCCCGGCCGAGCGCATGCGTGCTGGAGGGGTTGCCAAAGTGCTCCGCGAGAAACGGGAGCATCGCCTCCTGCACGCTAGGCGCGATCGGCGTGGTGGCGTTGTAATCGAGGTAGAGAGGACGCACGGGGGAAGGAAACCAGGAGGCAAAGAATCAACGGGAACCCCGGATCCGGGCGCCCGGGGAGTAGCCCGAACATGGGGTAGTGGAGTGAGGGAGTGTTGGAGTAATGGGGTGAAAGACGGAAACCAGGAGATAGAGTATCAGCAAAAACCGGAAACCAGACAGGAGTAATGGCGTGGTGGAGTAGTGGAGAAATGGGTGGGCGACGGAAACCAGGAGTGACGGAAACCAGGAGTATGGAGTGGCGGACAGCGGGAAGGGTCGTTACTTCGATTCTTCCATCACTCCATCACTCCATCACTCCATCACTCCATCACTCCCCTCCGCTTCCCCTCCGCTTCCCCTCCTACAACGCCCGCCGGTACTTCTTCTTCCTGCCTCCCAGCGACGGCGGCGGGGGAGGCGGCTCTTCTTCGGGCGTCTGCGGCGCGGCCGTATCGATCGTGGCGGGGCGGGTGAAGTCGAAGCCCGGCATCTCGTCGCGCTTCAGCAGGCGGTTGATCCGCTGCTCGATCCGCGTCAACTCTTTGCCTTCCTCCGGCATGACGAACGAGTACGCCACCCCCTCGCGACCCATCCGGCCGGTGCGGCCGACGCGATGCACGTAGTCGTCGGAGAACTGCGGCATGTCGTAGTTGATGATGTGCGAGATGCCCGAGACGTCGATCCCGCGGCCGACGATATCGGTGGCCACCAGCACCCGCGTCTGCCCGGCGCGGAACTCGCTCATCACACGGTCGCGCTTGTTTTGCTCCATGTCGCCGTTGAGGCAGGCGACGTGCTGGGTCAATTTCGACAGCCGCCGGTAAATCTTCTCGCTGCCGCGTTTGGTGCGGCAAAAGACGAGCGCCTGCTGCGGCTTTTCGCGCTTCAAGAGCCGGACCAGCAGGTCGAACTTCCGCTCGGGGTCAACCGTGTAATAGAACTGCTCGATGGTGTCTACGGTCATTTCCGCGGGCGAGAAATCGAGCGACTCCGGATCGCGCATGTACCGCTGGGCCAGCCGCGCGATGGGGGGCGGCACCGTGGCGCTCAAGAGCAGCGTCTGCCGCTCACTGGGACACTGGCGGAGGATCTTCTCGATGTCGGGCCGGAAACCGATGTCGAGCATCCGGTCGGCCTCGTCCAGCACCACGAAACGCAGGTCGCTCAGGTCGAGCGTCCGCCGGCTGAGGTGATCGATCACCCGGCCGGGCGTGCCGACCACGATCTGCGGATGCGCCCGCAGCTTTTCGATCTGCCCGCGGATGGGCTTGCCGCCGTAGAGGGCGACGCAATCGGCCTTGCGTCCTTTGGCCAGCTTGACCACTTCGTCCCGCACCTGCACCGCCAACTCCCGCGTCGGCGTGAGGATAATCGCCTGGGGGGACTGAACCTTCTTCCGCGAGAGCAGCCGCTCCAGGATGGGAATGGCGAACGCGGCCGTCTTCCCCGTGCCGGTGCGGGCCTGGCCGACCACATCGACCCCTTCCAGCACGCGGGGGATCAGGCCGGCCTGGATTGGGGTGGGATATTCGTAGCCGGCGCTCTCCAGCGCCGCGAGCATCACGTCGGAGAGATTGAGATCGTCAAATCCGACGTCGGTCTTAAGAGAATGGCTGATGTCCGTGGTCAAAACTGGCTCGGGCTCCAAAAGCGCCTACCAAGCATGCGGCAAGAGGCCGGCTCTGGCCGGCGAGGCGCGACAAAAGGTGGGACCATCTCAATTTATTTGATTCTCCTAAACCATATCCCCTCTTTCGTCGCCCGTCAATGCTGCCGCCGGCGGGCCGGCGGGTTGCTCTGGCGGATGGCTAAACCTTCCGCACGAGCACCGCGGCGGCCTGACCTTGCGGGGTGACGTTGACATTAAGAACGCTGGCGCCCGGGTCGGCGCCGGCCGACGCGGCGACGGGGATCGGGCACTCCGGATCCGGCGCGTCGTAGTTGAGCGTGCGGAAGAGCTCGCCGTGCCGGAGAGAGAGGAGGCTCGAGATCAGCTCGACCAGTCCGCCGGCGGCGCCGAGATTGCCGAAGTAGCTTTTCGCGGCGGTCACGGGAACGGCGGCGTCGCCGAAGATGCTGCGGATCGCCTTCGCCTCGTCGATGTCGCACGTGCGCGTCCCCAGACCGTGGGCGTGGATATGCCCAACATCTTCCGGCGCCATTCCCGCCATATGCAGCGCCTGCGTCATTGCATTGGCGAGCGCCGTCGAGCGGCCAGCGAGTCCCTGCGGGGTCTGCACTGTGGAGGAGCCGAAGCCGACAACTTCGCCCCAGATTTCCGCGCCGCGGGATTCGGCGGACTGGCGCGATTCCAGCACCACCGCCCCGGCGCCTTCTCCCAACACCATACCGGTGCGGTTCAAGTCGAAAGGACGGGCAAGCCGCGCGGGATCGTCGGCGGCGCCGTCGCTGCCGGCGATCTCCTCTTGCGTCACCACGTGCAACGTGCGAATCGGATGGATCCGCGTTCCCGTGGCGCCGGCCAGCATCACGTCGGCCCCGCCGCGACCGATGATCCGGGCCGACTCGGTGATGGCCGCATTCGACCCCGCCTCGCGAAGCGTGAGCGAATTGTTCGGACCGCACATCGCATTGAAGATGGCGATGTGGCTGGCCGGCATGTTCGGCAGATACTTGAGGAGCCAGAGCGGGTTGACCTCGCCCAGGCCGCGCCGCCCCCATTGGCTGAGCTGAAAGCGGCCCTCGTGGTCCAGGCAATTCGCGATGCCCGCGGAGAACTCTTCCGGCATCGTGAAGATATGGTCCACGCCATAGACCACGCCGGCCCGCTCGGGATTCAAGCTCCCGGAGACCCATCCGGCATCGGCCAACGCCCGCTGCGCCGCCGCGACGCCCATGGCGATCTCGCGGCACATCATCTTCAGGCTCTTGCGGATGTTGCGCTGCAGCGTCTTGTCGAGCGGGCCGAAGTCCTCAATGGCGCCGGAGAAGCCGCGGGCTTCCGCCCCGTGCTTGCATGGGAGCGAATCGGCGGCAATCCGCTCCAGCGGCGCGATCCCCGAGCGGCCCGCCGAAAGCGACTCCCACAAGGACTCCCCCGTGTCGCCCAGCGGCGAGATGAGGCCCATTCCGGTGATGACAACGCGACGTTCCATGAACTCCCGGCGGCGGCCGTAGTGCAGGCCGTTCGCCTGCCTCGGCAAAACAAAAAAACAGGCGAGCCGCCTGTTCTACGGCTAAGCTACTCGTCGAGTAACTGTTGCTGGAGGTCGGCGGCTTCGGTGATGTCTTCCAGCGCCTGGCGGTCGGCCTCCAGGGCGGCCCGGTACACGCCCGCCTCGTCGGAAACTTCCAACTCCAACGGCTGGCTGGCGGCTTGGGCCGATCGCCAGCCGTCCTCGCCCCGGTAGTCCGACACCACGAACACCGCCGTGACGCGATCCCCCTTCTGCAACCGCAAAGAGGCGAGGCTGACCCGACAGCCCCCTCGCCAGGGAAGCTCCTCGCCGGTGAGGGGAAAAGCCGCCGGCGCCGACTCAAACCGGTCCTCCTCACCATTATAGGCGTGGAACGTCAGCTCGGTCAGGGCGCGGCTCTCCTGGCCGCCGTCTTCGCGGGCGATGCGCAGCTCGAGCGTCGGACGGTGCACGCCGAAGTCATCGGCAAGATCGAGATTCACCACCGGCGCCGCATCCGGGAGCACGACGCGAGTCACCAGCCGGGCGGCGATCCGCGGCGGCCGGTCAGGCCGGATGCGCACAACGCCGGAAATCGGCGCCGCGGGACGAAGTCCATCCTCGTCGCGAACCTCGACCGCGAAGCGGAACTCCTCCGTCACGTCGGCCAGCGGCGAATTCCCCGGCGGCAGCGTCCAGTGAAGCCGATCGTCATCAGCGGGCGTCAAAGCGAAGTCCGCATCCTGATCGCCCCGTGACATGCGGAGCGTCGCCTCCTTCAGTGGTTTTCCGTTGACGCTGGC
>JAHWKS010000926.1 GCA_019347795.1 Planctomycetota bacterium
CCGAGGCGCCGGCCATCACCCACGTCGACTCCTCGGCACGCAATCAAACTGAGGACGCCTGCCGTCATGGACGGTATCACAAGCTGCTGCAATGTTTCGCTGAGCGGACGGGGTCGCCGGTGATCATCAACACCAGCTTCAACGTCCGGGGCGAGCCGATCGTCTGCACGCCGCGGGACGCTTATCAATGCTTCATGGCCACGAACATGGACGTACTGGTGCTGGAGCGGTTCGTGCTGCTCAAGAGCGAGCAGCCGCAAGCCCGGCAGCATGAGATCGACGAATACCTGGCTCGCTTCCAGTTGGATTGAGGAGAACTCGCCCCGATGCCGATGATCGAGATCAACTGGCGTCCTTCGCACAAGGAGCTGCGCGTGTTCGCGGCGCTGCAGATCGTCTTTTTCGGCGCCGTTGCAGGGATCTTCCTCCGCGACGCCGGCGCGGCGCCGTATGTGCTGATGGTGGTTTCGCTAAGTCTCGGACTGCTGGGTCTGGCGGCGCCGAGAGCGATCCGCTGGTTCTACGTCGCCTGGATGGCCGCCGTCTTCCCGATCGGCTGGGCGGTGACTCACCTCCTGATGGCGATCGTCTTCTTTGGTTTGATCATGCCCGTGGGACTGGCGATGCGGCTGGCGGGGCGCGACCCGCTCGAGCGAAAGATCGATCGCGAGGCCCCTTCGTATTGGGATCCCCGCCCGGCGCCGGTGGACGCGCGGCGGTACTTTAAACAATACTGAGTGCATGCAGCCCGACGACAAACAATCCGACGCCTCCGATTTTGCGAAGCAGGCCGGCGAGCGGCAGCCGGGCGTGATCGCGGAGTTCTGGGACTTCCTGATTCACAACAAAAAGTGGTGGATCACGCCGATCATCCTTGTCCTGCTGTTGGTCGGATTGCTGGCCATGGCCAGTGGAACCGCCTTCGCCCCCTTCATCTACCCGCTCTGGTAACCGCCGATTTCTGATCCCATGCGACGCATGAAATGGCTCGCCCTTCGGCTGGCGCTGGTTGCGGCGAGCGTGGTGGTCGGACTGCTGCTGGCCGAGGCGGGACTGCGACTGGCGGGCGTCGGTTATCCGCTCCCGTACGCGCCCGATCCCTACTGCGGGACCCGCCACGAGCCGCGCTTCCGCGGCCACTGGACCGCCGAGGGGCGCGCCGCCATCGCGATCAACGGGGCCGGCTTTCGCGACCGGCCCCGCACCAAGACGCCGCCGCCGGGAACGCTCCGCGTGGCCGTGCTGGGCGACTCGTACATCGAGGCCTTTCAAGTCCCGCTGCAACAAACGTTTTGCGCGCAGCTTGAGCGGGAGTTGGAAGGTCTGGACTTCACGCCGCACGACATCGAGGTGCTCAGCTTCGGCGTCTCCGGGTTCGGCGCCGGCCAGGAGTTGCTCCTGCTTCGGCACTACGTCTGGGACTATCAGCCCGATGTGGTGATCCTCGCCTTCTATCCCGGCAATGATCTGGCCGACAGCTCCGCCGAACTTGCCTCGTACAAGGTCAAGCCGTTCTTTCGCTTGCAGGACGGCGAGCTGACGCTGGACGACTCGTTTCGTCGCCATCCCGACTATCGGAAGGCGCAGTCGCCGTGGACGCAGTTCAAGGTGCGCTTGATCAACCGCTCGCGCGTGTTGCAACTGGCGGCCCAGGCTCGCAACATCATGCGAAGTCCGCGCACGGCGGACGAAGCGTCGCCGGCCAAGGGTCCGTCGATCGATGAGATGTGCTTCGTCGAGCCCCGGCAACCTTCGTGGATCGAGGCGTGGGAGATCAGCGAGCGACTGTTGGCGAAGATGCACGAAGAATGCGACGACCACGACGCCGAATTCCTGCTGGCGACGTTGAGCGTTCCCGAGCAGGTTGATCCGGACCCCGCGGTCCGCCGTTCGCTGGAAAGGCGCCTCGGCGTGGACGACCTCTTTTACTGCGAGCGACGCCTGGAGGCGCTCGGAGAGCGTCTCGGATTTCCTGTTTTAAACCTGGCAGAGCCGATGCAGGGCTACGCCGAGGAGCACGGCGTGTATCTGCACGGATTCTCAAACACGCCGCCCGGCCAAGGGCACTGGAACGCCGCCGGACACCGCCTCGCGGCCCGACTGGCCGCGCCGGAGGTCGCCCGGCTCTTAAGTGACGTCGACCAAATCAACCCGAAGCGTCAGCGAGGACAGTAGTTGCCTCCTCGCTCACGCTTCGGGTTCGCGTCGAAGACGCCAAACTGTAACACTACCTGCCTCGACTCCGCGATTGACCCCTGACGCCGATTATGCCTCGCTCCGCATCCAACTCCGGCGACGACGAGCATCCGCATTGGACACACACCCGCGAAAAAGCGGGCGACATTCTCAACGTGCGGGCGGAAGTCACCCGGCGCCGCACGGCGCTGGCCGCGTTCGTGGATCAGGTGGGGCACTGGCTGGCGCATCCAATCTTCGTTCTGACGCTGATCGTGCTGCACCTGGCGTGGGTGATTCTCAATCTGCCGATTTTTCCCTGGAAGCCGTGGGATCCGTACCCGTTCATGT
>JAHWKS010000927.1 GCA_019347795.1 Planctomycetota bacterium
CGCTGTGGCCGGGACGGCGCATCTGCATCATAATGGATTTGGATTGATAATGCGCGGGTTTGGTTCCAAGTCCTTTCCCCAAAAAGCTCTGCGTCGAGGGGACAGTTCGTCTTTTGGTGCGCGAATTCCGCGAATGAGCCTCTGGTGTTAATCCGCAAATCGCCCTGCGGCAGGACACCGCGTCTATGGCGAAGCTGGTAATCGGTTGTGGTTATCTGGGACTGCGAGCAGCCCGCCGCTGGCTTGCCGCCGGCGAGCAAGTGTTCGCCGTCACGCGCTCGCAAAATCGGGCGAAGGACCTGGCGGAGTTGGGTTTGCACCCCCTCGTGGCCGACGTCCCCGACCCGGCGACGCTCGCGGATTTACCTCGCGTCGAAACTCTTTTGTACGCCGTGGGTTACGACCGCGCCTGTGGAAAACCCCGAACTCAAGTATACGTCGATGGCCTGCAGAACGTGCTTTTCGCACTTGCTGCGGAAACCCGCCGTATTATTTATATCAGTTCCACGGGCGTTTATGGTCAAACCGAAGGCGAATGGGTTGATGAGGATTCGCCCTGCTTCCCCACGCGAGAGGGGGGCGCGGCGTGCTTGGAGGCCGAACGGCGGCTAAAACACCATTCGCTGGGCTCCCGTTCGATTATTCTCCGGATGGGCGGACTTTATGGACCGGGGCGGATTCCGCGCCGCGCGGATGTGGCGGCGGGCCGGCCGATCGCGTCGCCCGAGCATGGTTATCTCAATCTCATTCACATCGATGACGCCGTCGGCGTCGCGCTCGCCGCCGAGCAGGCGCCGGCGCCGAACTTGTACATGGTAACGGATGGGCAACCGGTCCTCCGCGGCGACTACTTCCGCGAGCTGGCTCGGCTGAGCGACGCTCCTCCGCCCACCTTCGCGGCGCCCGCGGAAGACTCGCCCCGCGCCCAAAGGGCGGGCAGCGACAAGCGCGTCTCCAATCGCAAGATGATGGCGGAGTTGGGCGTGACGCTGCGATACCCGTCGTACCGCGAAGGGCTGGCGGCCATCGCGGCCGGAGAGTAAGCTCGTCGAGAAGTTCAACCCCGAGCTTGCCCGTTCGGGTCGCACCTACTGCAGCGCATGATGAGCGAGGAAATTGTCACCATTCGTCTCCGCGACGACGGTCCGCTGGTAATCCACGGGGCGGTGCGCGTGGTCGACGCCGAAGGCCGCGAGTTCACGCTACCCCCGGAGAAGCCGCTGGTGGCGCTGTGCCGCTGCGGGCATTCCGCCAATAAGCCGTTCTGCGACGGGTCGCACAAAACGTGCGGATTCATCGCCCAGGAACGTGCGAAGTAGTTTCCATTCCCTCCGGACATTCGCATGAGAGCTTCGACGTGTGCAGTCTGTTTTCTCGTCGGGTTCGCATGGTTGTGCGAGGCCGCACTGACGGCGCAAGAGACCAATCGCTGGGAAGACGCGATTCGCCGGTTTGAGGAGCAGGACGCCGAGCGGCCGCCCGAGCCGGGCGGAGTGGTGTTCGTCGGCAGCTCCAGCATCCGCATGTGGGACCTCGCGTCGAGCTTTCCCGAATTGGACGCTGTGAATCGCGGCTTCGGCGGGTCGCAAATCGCCGACGCGATCCGCTTCGCGCATCGGATCATCACGCCGTATCGCCCTCGCCTGGTCGTGCTTTACGCGGGCGACAACGACATCGCCTCCGGCAAAACGCCCGAGCAGGTCGTGGCGGATTATCGGCGGTTTGTGGAGACGGTCCACGCCAAGACGCCCGAAGCAAGAATCGCGTTTCTGGCGATCAAGCCGAGTCTGCGGCGCTGGGAGTTGTACGACAAGATGCGCGAGGCGAACGAGCGAATCGCCAAGATCGCAGAGTCGGATGAGCGGTTGGAGTTTGTTGACATCGCCACGCCGATGCTTGGCGCCAATGGGCGGCCTCGACCTGAACTTTTCCTCGACGACGGTCTACACCTCAACGAGAAAGGTTACGAAGTCTGGAAGGATCGCCTTTCACCGGTGCTCGACCAGGACATTAGAATGAAACGTCCCTGATCGCGAATGCTCCCGCGGCGCCGGCCGCCAGAAAATCGCGATTGCTCTCCAGCAGTTGCGGCAGAGCGAGCATTTCGGACGGCGTAAGCCAGTGACACGACTCCACTTCGCGGGCGTGGGGGGCGAGGGCGGCGTCGGCCGCGATCGCGACATGCCACCAGGCGAGTTCGACGTCCCACGAAGTGATGCTCCGCCAAAGCCGCTGCAGCGGTAGCGCCGCAACATCCAGCTCTTCGCGGAACTCGCGCACCAGCGCCGCCTCCTCGGTTTCGCCTGCCTCGATGGCGCCGCCCGGGAAGCAATACGCTCCGGGCGCTTCGACGAACTGCGATCGCCGAATCACGAGCAAGCGTCCCTCCCGCGCCGCCACGCCGACCGCGCCCCGCCGCTGTCCAAGCTGCGTCATTGTGCAATCCATTCGCGGAGGGGTCGGGGAGGTCTTTCGGCCCGATGACTTGCCCTGTCGCAGGATCCATGACCTAAAAACCACCC
>JAHWKS010000098.1 GCA_019347795.1 Planctomycetota bacterium
ATACCGAGCTGAGCGAATGCCGGGGCGATGTCCCGCTGCCGGTAAAGTCGACCGCACGCCGCACAGAACACATCGAAAACGCGCAGATATCGACCGGCTAGCGTCGCGGAAACGAAGGTATATCCGTTGCGAATAATCGTTTCGGCGCCATCATCGTCCAGCAGAAAGACCACGCGCGGATCGGCCGGATCCGCGTGCGGATCGCGAGACGGCGTGTCCAGGACAACCGCACCGAACCCGCCGAACGTCGCGGCGGACGCGTAATGGCAACTGCGGCAATGCCCCTGGTGCGAGATCATCCGAGCACAACCATTCTGTCGCCCAAGGTTACGGATCACGCGGCGGCGAGAGTGCGCTCTTCATTGCACATCCGCCGCTCCGTGCATCGGGTGGTCATCTACGCAGCAGTCGAACCACTAACTAACATACGGTTTACCACAGAGTCTATCCATCGGCGGGTTCGACGTAGTCCGGGTGATCGGACCATGCGTAAGGTCGCGACAATCGCTTCACGCCAGCAGGAAATCCCACGCCGGGAATAGGATCAGGGGCCAATCAACCGATCGAGAAATTTGGCCGGAACAGCTGACAGCAGGATGAGCGTCGCCCTCAATTTCTACGCCTTGCGCGGGTCGGTGCGCTGAATGATCTCGCTCACGCCCGTCTGGTTGAAACCTTTATAGCCGTCGTCGCGTTGGAGGATCTCCAGGTGCGAGCCGAGGGCGCCCTCGCGGCGGAACTTCTCGGCTTGCTCTTGACTGATGTAGCCTTCAGCGACGGCGCGCTCCAGACGCCGCGGATCAACCGGCCATTGCTCGCCTTGCGTAAACGCTTGGCGAAGAAAGTCGAAGTCGGTGAACGGCTTCATCGACGGGACGCCCGATTGCGATAACTGGTGGCGGGCGGCCTCGAAGTCGAATTGGCATTCCAGGTGATGCATCCCCGCTTGCAGAAACGCCTCGCCGTGGAGCTTACACCACAGTCCGACCGTGCCGAGCTCTTTCCGCGGCGGGAGCGGCTCGTGGGCGAAGTCGCCCATCACTTCCTCGGGCGCCAGGTCCACGTCGGCGAACACAACGATCCCGGCGCGCGGCTGCTCGAGCACCTGGGCGCCCCAACCTGCCTCGCGACCCGCATAGAACCGCTCGCGACATTCCATCCCCAGCGCCTCCAGCGCGGCGATCAGCCGCCCGAAATGCTCGCGGCTGGCGCGATACGTGTGATGATCGTGATTGCCCCATCCCAGCCCGAGCTGGTCCTGCCGGGCCTTCTGGACCCGCGCGGCGTGGTTGCGACGCATCCAGTACTCCCGCTCGGCGGCGAAGAAGAGATCGCAGGCGCGGTCCACGCCCACCTCGGCCGACGCGGCGCGGATGAGCTGCATCGCGTGCTCGAAGCCGTCTTCGTCGCAGTCGAAGTCGCGGCGCCGCAGACGGAACGACTCGCCGTGGGCCAGCACCGCCTCCGCCTCGCGGGTCGTGAACTCCGGCGGCTCAAAGCCCGCGTAGCCGTGCCGCTCGACCACCCAAAATTCGCCTCCCCCTTCCGAGAATGCGCGGGCTTTGCGAAGCGGGGCCAGCGGCAGGCCGTGAATCTCAACCCGGTCATCGAGGCGATAGGCGGAGAGGAAATCGACAACCGACTCCACATGAATCGCCATCCGCCACGCCGGCTCGCGATGGCTGAGGATCGCGGGAAACATGCCGCCGGGATGCCGCCACGCCCGGCCCTCTTCGTCGGCGTCAGCGACAAAGCCGACCTCCGCCAGCCGCTTCGCCTGCGGCGCATCCTCCGGCAGCGCCACATGATCCACCCAATCGGCCAGCCGCGTTCCCGTGAGCTGCAAAAGCTGCATCTGAAACTCAACCGCCCGCGGACAGCGTGCGAGGAAGGCCTCGCGAATCTCCCCCACCACCGCCGCCGCCTCCGGCTGCGTCTGCCACTCGATCCCGTCCTGAAGTTGCGTAGCCATAGTTTGCTCCGGCGATATGTAACTCCGCAATTATACGCGGCGGGCGTCGCAGCGGCCTTAAGATCACGACGATCGCGTCTACCGGTTTTCGTGCCAATCCGCCCCGCAGTGCAGGCACTGCTTTGCCTTGGGACTTGCGAGCGGCTTTCCACAATCGGGGCACGGCGTATTGGCTTCGCTTGACGAGGCCAAGATCATCGTCGCGAAGAAGACAATCAAGCTGCCCGCCAGCGTGGCGGGCGTCAGCCACAGCAAATGCATCGCGGACCATCGGCCGACGGATGTCGCGAGGAGCCCCACCGCCAGCACGGCGACGCAAAGCAAACCCGGCAGGATGAACAGGAAACTTTCCCTCGCGTCGCGGACAAGCTCTTTCCTCAGGCTGACGATTGTCGCCGCCAGAACAAGCGCGGCGATCGCAGCGACGGCGCATGTGCCCCACCACAGAATTAGCTCGAAAACGCCAGTCACGGCCTCGGCGTGTTCTTCGCTGCCGAAGTCCTCCGCACCGTGGGCATAGATCAGACCGCCGCTGGACAACACGATCTGCGCCGTCGCCAATCCAATCACGTGATCTCTGGAGCGACGAAACGCGAAGTACGCCGCGTGAGCGCCCAGCCCGATCGCCAGGCTGACCCAGAACAGCCGCGGTTCGTACAGCCATGCGACCACGAGGCAGGGCAGCCCGACAAACCAATTCGCCAGCGCCGCGGACGTCAAAGAGGTTCTTCGTACACGCGTTGACGCCCTCCATCGCCGCAGCGGCGTCAAAGCGCGAACGTCCTCGATTTCTCTGGGGGCCGGAAGCCGCCGGGGAAAACTGTCGGCAACGACGCCGACGCACTGCAGGGACGGATCAAGAACAAAGATCCCCGACCAACGGCCTCCGTACTTCAGCTCCACGAACCGATGGCCGTCCGCCGACGGTTCGACCCCGCCAGCGTTAAGCGAGTCGGGAAGAGCGAACGGAAACGTCAGCAGTTTTTCACCGGGGTAAGAATCTACCACCGCGGCCCCGGCCGTAGTAACCTCGACCCCATGCTCCACGTCCAGCGAGCTGCTGAAGTAGAACGTGACGGGCGCCCTCCCGTCCGCCTCGGCCTCATGAATTACGACGGATTCCAAACCTATACAACGCTTCACATCGCCGGGAGTTTCCGCGGCAGGTCCAAGGCCGTGACGCACGAAGCCCTCCAGCGTCCAATACCCTTGGCCGCGATAGACGTCGAGGATCCATTGCACGACGGCTTCGAGAACTTCGGCTTCGCGTTCCAGGAGGAAGTCAATCGCCTGCCGCTGAGCTTCTGTGGGACCCGCCTGTTGGAAATCTTCAACGACCAACTGGAAACGGCCTCCCGTTCGCTGCCGCCGGCGCCGAGCCTGCCGAGTCCGCTCGCGCAGCCCCTCGACAGATTCCTCGGCCGCCGCCTCTAAGCTCTCCTCAAACTCCGCGTCCCGACACTCCGCGAAGCGCGGCAGATGAATCCGCCCAACCCAGCCCTGGTCAGCCCGATAACGAAGCCGCCCAAACCGTTCCTGATCGCGGGAAGCCATCATTCAGGCTCGCATCCTGGGGGCGGGAGGTTTTCGCGGAAAACGATCTTCGAAGAAGCTTGCCGTCGCCGCGTCTCTTATGGACTGCCGAAGAGATCATCGAGGTTGCGCGCCGCGTGAAGCACACGCGCAATTTGGACTCCGTCGTCCGTGCGACGATAAAAGATGAGGTGGTTTGGAAATCCCGTAACTCTCCAAACACGGATGTCGCGAAACTCGGCGCCGGGAAAATGACACTTCCCGCCAATGCCTGGATGCGCAGCAAGCAGCTCAAAGGTCTGTTTTGCTGCTTGGAGAAATCGAAGAGCGAGTGCCGGACTTTGTTGTCCCAGCCAGTCGGACAACTCGGCAAGGTCGATTTGCGCCTGCCGTGTTCGATGATAGGCGTGGGCCATGGATTACGACTCGGTGCTCGCGTCCCGCTTTACTTGTTCATGAAACGGTCGCGTTAGGCTTTCCCAGTCGTCGTCCGTCATGGGGCCGGCATCGCCGCTGGCGAATCCTTCGCGCACGAGCTGTTCAACCCGCGGATCGCGCGTCCATTGGTCGAAACGCTCCTGCTCCTCCCGATCCGCTTGAATGAGACCTCGCAGGAATTCGTCGACGCTCGCAGAACGACCGTCGTCGATTTGCGCATTGACGTAATCACGCAGTGGCTCCGGCAGCGAAATAGTGAACTGGACCATGACTTGTTACCTCTCGCTGAAGCATACCTTGCGCGGGCCAGCCCCGTCAACGATGAGGCAGATCGATTGTTCGTCTACTCGTTGATCGACACCTCGCGTCCCTCCGCGTCGTGGCATTCCAGGGCGAGGTGCTCAGGGAAGACGGAGTCGCTGCCGAAGATTTGGAGGGAAACTTCGTTCTGGTCCTCCAGGCGGTGGATCTCGCGGCGCTTCGTGTTGTTAAGGTAGGCGGCGACGTCGTTGTGCACCCGGACCGTAATCTTCTTCACGTTCTGGCGCTGGGCGGCGAGGGTCAGGAGGCGGATCACTTCGATGGCCATGCTCTCGCCGGTCTTCACGACGCCGCGGCCGCCGCAGCAGGGGCAGTCGCGATAGACGCTCCGCTTGAGGCTGGGACGGATCCGCTGCCGCGTCATCTCGATCAGGCCGAAGGGGCTGGTGCGCAAAATCTTGGTGCGGGCCCGGTCGCGGCGGAGGGCGTCGCGAAGGGCCTTCTCCAGGTTGCGGCGATGGCGTTCCTTGCGCATGTCGATGAAGTCGTTCACGATCACGCCGCCCAAGTCGCGCAGCCGCAACTGCCGGGCGATCTCCTTGGCGGCCGACATGTTCAGGCGGTAAGCGGTTTCTTCGGCGTCGTTCTGGATGCGGAAGCTGCCGCTGTTGACGTCGATCGCCACCAGCGCCTCGGTGGGGTCGATCACGATCGAGCCGCCGCCCTCCAGCGGCACCTCGCGCTTATGGATGCGGGCGATCTCCTCCTCCAGCCGATACTTGTGGAACAGCGGCTCGCGGCCTTCGTACATCTGCAGCCGGCCGGAGTAGCGGGGCATGATCAACTGGAGGAATTCCTTCGCCCGCTCGTAGGCCGCCGTCTCGTCGATGTAGATGGCGTCCACGTCGCTGGTGAACATGTCGCGGATGGTGCGGATGATCATGTCGCTCTCTTCGTAGAGCACCGACGGGCTCGGCTCCTTCTTCACCCGGCGGACGATCACCTTCCACAGCCGCAACAGATACGCCAGATCGCGCGAGAGTTCGCGGCGGGTGCGCCCCGCGCCGGCGGTGCGGACGATGAACCCCAGCCCCTTGGGCGGGTTCAGCTCGAGCATGATGTCGCGCAGCTTGCGGCGTTCATCGTCGTCTTCGATCTTTCGCGAGACGCCCACGCGCCCCAGCGCCGGCATCAGCACCAGGTATCGACCGGGGATGCTGATGTAGGTGGAAAGCGTGGGTCCCTTGGCGCCGATGCCTTCCTTGATGACCTGGACGATCACCTCGTCGCCGCGGCGAAAGATATCCTGGATCGGCGGCTTCACCCGGGGCCGGGCGCCGAGGCGGCGACGCGGACCGCGCTCGCGACCGCCGCTCCGCCCGCGATCGCCGTCGCGCCCCCGGTCGCCGTCGCGTCCGCGATCGCCGTCACGTCCGCGGGCTACCTTACGGTCGGAACGGGGCGGCCGGTCTTCCGCTTCCGCCGCAGCCATCACCTGCTTGGGATCGAACCCGCCCTGGCGAAAATACTGCGGCTCGACATCGCTGATGTGCAGAAAGCCGTTCCGCCCCACGCCGAAATCGACGAAGGCCGCCTGAATGCTCGGCTCCAGGTTGACGACCTTCCCTTTGTAGATGTTCCCGACGTAGTTGTCGGCGCTGGCGCGTTCCAGGTACAGCTCTTCGAGCAGACCGTCCTCAACCATGGCGATGCGGCATTCCTCCGCCTGCGCCACGTTGATCAACATTTCTTTTTTCATAGAGCGGGAAGTCCTTTCGGTCGGTGATGTGAACGCGAGCGGGCGATTCTCCCGACTCGGCGCACCGACGTTTCCCGCAGAGGCATGTCTTGATTGTGGAGCGCGACGGCCCCGGCTCGTTTGGCATGAGCCGGCGTCTGTCGCGCTTCTTAGGTCCCGCCCGGCTGGCGGGATCTACGGCGCCAACTCCACGCGGGTTCGCGTGAGGCAGGCGCCGTCATCTTCCAGGTCGCTCAGGCCCACGGCCGCCAGCACTTCGCGCGGGCGAACGGTCGCTTCGCGCGTGGCGGCCAGGCGGAATCGCACGACGGGACCCTCGGCCCCCTCGTCCAGCTCCAGGGACTCCAGGTCGGCCTTCAAGTCCAGCGGGGCCGAGCGGTCTTCGCGCTCGATCCGCCAAGTCTCTTCGGCCGCGATGCGTTCGATCGCCTGGGCGACCGCGTCGCGCCGGTCCGGGGGGACCGGCGCTTCATAAGACATGCCGGCGATCTTCGCCTTGGGCGTGTTCTCTTTGAGCACTTGCACGTCGAACACCACCAGCCCCGGCGGGGCCAAGGCGGCGAACTTTTGGGCCAGGACGTCCTGGTCCGCGCGCTCCGCCAATTCGAACTCCATCACTTCATCCATCGCCGCGATGCCCAGCCCCAGCGCCGAGGGAAAACTCATCCGCGCTTTGGGATGAAAGCCCTCGCTCATGCTCAGCCGCAAACCCATGCGGCGAAACAAACGCTCAAAGGCGCGGGCCAGGTCGCGATGACTGATCCAGCGAAGATCGCCTTCCTTGCGGAAACGTATACGTACGCGTTGTCGAATCATCGACGCTCGAATACGAATGTACGGGGAAACGGGGGTCGAGGAATCGCGGGTTCTCGGAGTCGCGGCGCCGGAGTGTTGGAGGGCGGGAACAATCGTAAGATTGTCCTCTTCCCATCACTCCATCACTCCAATCTCCTACCCGGCGCCGCTACTCCACTCCTCTTCGCCTACCGTTCGTTTGATCTCTTCTTTCAAGTAAGCTTCTATCTCGCGGGCGCTGTCCAGCGTCAGGGCGTGCCTGGCGGCCGCCTCGCAGTCGGCCACCCTCAAGCGGCTGCACACGCGCTTCATCTCGGGAATCGCCGACGGCGCCACGCTCACGTCGCGGATTCCCATTCCAAACAGCAGCATCAAGTAATGTGGTCCTTGGATCTGGCCGCACACGCTCACCGGCGTCTGCGACCGGTGTGCAGCCTGCACCGCCATCTCCAGCAACCGCAGCACCGCCGGGTCGGCCGGATGATACAGGTCCGCCACCTCATTATTACTCCGGTCTACCGCCAAGGTATACTGTATCAAATCGTTCGTGCCAATGCTGATGAAATCGACCTCCTTGAGGAAGCGGTCGATCATAATCACCGCAGAGGGGGTCTCGACCATCATCCCAATAGGGAGCTGCCGATTGAAAGCCACTCCCTCGGCCTCCAGCTCATCCATCACCTGATGTACGGCGGCCCGCGCCGCTCGCAGCTCTTCCAGGGTGGAAATCAGCGGGAACATGATCTGCACGGCGCCGAAAGCGCTGGCCCGCAGAATGGCCCGAAGCTGGACGCGAAAAAGCTGCGGATTCCGCAGCGAGAGGCGAATCGACCGCACCCCCAGGAAGGGGTTCCTCTCCTCCACGGCGCCGACGCCCGGCGCCTTATCGGCGCCCAGGTCGAGCGTGCGGATCACCACCGGGAACGAGCCCATCGCCTCGGCCACGGTGCGGTAGGCCTGGAATTGGTCCTCCTCGGTCGGCTCGGGGATTGACGCGAGGTAGAGGAACTCGGTGCGATACAAGCCGACCCCGTCGGCGCCGCGCTGGCGGGCCGCTTCCACCTCTTGGGGAAACTCGATATTGGCGTAGATGTGAATCCGCGTCCCGTCGGCCAACTCCGCCGGAGCTTCCCACAGGTCCTGAAGCTGGACGGCGTAGGCGCCGCGCCGTTTTAGCTCCTGCTCGTAACGAGCAAGCGTTTCTTTATCGGGGCGAAGGATCACCACGCCCTCATGACCGTCGATGATGACTTTATCCCCGCCGGAAACGTCGGTGAGCAACCGTCCGGCGCCCACCACCGCGGGAATCTCCAAAGCCGAGGCGACGATCGACGTGTGGCCTCCCATCCCGCCGATTTCCGTGGCGAAGCCGCGAACGAACTGCCGGTCCAACCCCGCGGTCTCGCTGGGCGTGAGGTTGTGCGCCAGCACGATTACCGGCTGCGTCAGATGGAACACATCCTCCCGCTGCCGCCCGAGCAAGTGCCGCAGCAGCACTTTCTCGATGTCGTAGATGTCATGGGTGCGCTCGGCGAGGTAGCCGCCGTCGAGCGACTGGAGCACCTGCACGTATCGCCGGAGCGCGCGGCTCACGGCGTATTCGGCCGTGTAGCGCTTCAGGCGGATGAGCTCCTCGACCTCTCGATGAAGCTGCGGATCCCGCAGCATCTGCTCGTGGGCGGAGAAGATGGCGCCGTATTGATCCCCGAGCTCCCGCGCCACGGCCTCGCGATTGTGCGTCATTTCGTCGGCGGAGGAGGCGATAGCGCGGTCCAGCCGGCCGACTTCTTCCTCGCAGGCGGCGCGCGGCGCCAGACGGCGAGGGATGCGATAGCCCTCGCTGGCGATGATCATCGCCTCGCCAACCGCCAGGCCCGGCGAAGCGGCGATGCCGCGAAGGACGAGCATGAAGACAAGCTATCCGGTTCCGGCGAGAAGTCCGAGCGGGGCAAACGCTCCGTGGCGCCTCTCGCCCCGATCTCAATTCTCTCCGTTGTCTCCTTCTTCTTCGGCCATCCGTTTCTCGTTTTCAATCAGCTCGCGTTCGATCAACTCGGCCAGGGCCGCGATCGCTTCTTCCGCGTCATCGCCGACCGCCTTCAGCGTCAACTCCACGCCTTGCTGCGCGCCGAGGGTGAGAATGCCCAGGACGCTCTTGCCGTCTACGCACTCATTTCCCTTGACGATCTCAATCCGCGACTGAAACCGGCTGGCCTGGCGCGCAAACAGATCGGCGGGCCGGGCGTGCAAGCCCTGCGTGTTGACGACCGTCACGACGCGCGATGCAGTAGGCTCAGGCATGTGGGATCAAGCTCCGTCAACCGGCGTTCCCTCGCGAGGCGCCGGGCGTGAGCGAAAGGCGACAGAGCGTTAGGAGCCGAACTGGTTGCTATCCGCCTCGTCCAGCAGTTGCCGGACTTCGTCGGCGGTCTTGGCTTGCTTGAGGAACTTGCAGAACATGCCGTCGCGAAGTTGCCGCGAAATGTTCTCCAAAGCCCTCAAGTGATCGCCGGGACGATCGGGGGGCGACACCAGCAGGAAGAAAAGCTGCACCCGCTCGCCGTCCAGGCTGTTGAATTCAACCCCGGAAGCGCTGACGGCGACCGTTCCCACCAGCCGATCGACGCTGGGATGCTTCGTGTGCGGCACGGCCACCCCGCGTCCGATGCCGGTGCTTCCCAGCTCCTCGCGCTTCATGATGGCTTTGATGATGCTCTCCAGGTCGCCCTCCTGCACCTGCCCGGCCTCGGCCAGCGCGCCGACCATTTCGCGAATGACCGACTCCTTATCGGCCGCATGAAGCTCGGCCCGGATGGAATCCACGTTGATAAAGTCGGCGAATTTCATAGTGAAGTCCTTGATCCACAACAGCGGGACGCGCCAAGGGCGTGTTGGAGCGTTGGAGTGACGGAGTATTGGGAAATCGATATCGTGAAAACCACAGCCATTACTCCATTACTCCAGCACTCCATTACTCCCTCCTCTCCCCTCACCCCTCCTCGCCGGGAGCGGGAACCTCGACGTTCTTCGCGCCCACGGCGCGATGGCCGGTGACTTTTTCTTTGTGCTTGCGGAGCTGTTGCTCCAGCTTGTGCACCACGCTATCGACCGCCGCGATGACGTTCGGCGCCCGGTCCGCCGCGACGAACTCGCGGGTGCGCTCGGCCGTGACTTGAGCCTCAACGTGCGGCGAATCGGGATGCTCCAAATCGACGGTCACCTCGACTCCCGTGACGCGGCTGAAGAAGTGGGGCAGCTTGCCCATCTTTTCGGTGATTCGCTCTTGCGTCTCTGCATTCAGTTGCCCATGTCGCGTCGAGATGCTGATCTGCACGAAGGTTTCTCCTTGCTGGATGGGGACCTGGTATTCTAGGTGTCCCAAAAGCGGGGAGCAATCGGCGTCGCCGCGAGCGGACGCGGCGCCGGCCGGTCGTCACAAACGGCAATTCTATCCCCTTTCCCCGCGGCGAGTAAGGGGAAGTCCCGTAGGTCCCGGCGGACTCGACGGGAACTGATCCGTCGGACCAACTCCGTCGCCGGCGCCGTTGACGGACCAACGCAAATCGGCGACTCCACGTCCCGTCCGGCGGCCTGTCCGGCCAGATCGGAAGAGC
>JAHWKS010000099.1 GCA_019347795.1 Planctomycetota bacterium
CCGCAGCGAAATCTTCCGCTGGGACGCCGGCAAGGAAACCTGGCGCCGTCTCCCCTGGCGCCTGCCGGAGCACGCGAGCATCATCACGCCGCAGGGGAGCGACGCGGGGCTGCGCTTCCTCGACATCGACCACGACGGCGACCTCGATGCGATCTTCTCGAACGCCGAGCGCTACTCGCTCCATTTATTCGATTCGATGGAGAAAGGCTGGTCGATCGCCGTTCACGACTCGCTCCGCGCCGACGGAAACGCGATTCCGCCGTTTGTGCGCCCCGACGGAACCAACAACGGCGTTTGGTTTCACTCGAACCATCTCTGGGTGCAGAACGAGGACACCGCCCGCCTGCCCGATCTGGTGGACCGCCGGTCGTTCGCCGAGTTGCTCGCCCCGCTCAAGGAGCCATCCCGATAGCCGCCTGTCGGTTGAATCGACACCCGTGTCGCTATGGACTTCCCCCGCGCGGGCGGCCGATCCGCGGCGTCACGACAAACTGCTCGGATAAGTCGAGAATTGCTGCCCTCAGGGCGTGGGGGTACGCCGTTTGCCTTATCAAAGCCGCCCCCCTTTATCCGAAGCCCGGTCCCCGCCGGATAACCCGCTGACTTCCATACTGTTCCTATGAAGCATCGTCAATCCGCGTTCACCCTTGTCGAGCTCCTGGTCGTGATCGCCGTCATCGGCGTGCTGGTGGCCCTTCTGCTTCCGGCCGTGCAGGCCGCCCGCGAGGCGGCGCGGCGGATGAGCTGCTCCAACAACCTGAAGCAGATGGCCCTGGCGGTGCACAATTACGAGAGCACCTATCGCCGCTTGCCGGCGAGCACCATCGTCGATCTCAGCACGAACACGACCACGAACAACCTCGCTTGGGGCGTCCACGGCCGCATTCTCGACTTCCTCGAGCAGACGAACCTGGGAGATCAAATCGATCTCACGCAGGGCTGGGACGTGCAGATGGCGATCGACGCGGCGAAGATCGAAGTTTTCGCCTGCCCCAGCGATCCCGGCGCCGATCAGCTTCGCGACACGGGGGCGGGGAAGCCGAGGCTTTGGCCCACTACGTACGGCTTCAACATGGGAACGTGGTTCGTCTTCGACCCGCAAACCCGCCGCGGAGGCAATGGCGCCTTCTATCCCAACAGCCACCTGCCCCTGGCCGCCTTCACCGACGGCACAAGCAACACGATCCTCGCGGCCGAGGTCAAGGCCTGGCAGCCCTACACCCGCAACGGCGGTCCGCCGTCAACCGCAATCCCCAATGATGCCGCCGCCGCCAGCGCGATGGTCGCCTCCGGGGCTCAGTACAAGAACACGGGACACACCGAGTGGCCCGACGGCCGCGTGCACCACACCGGCTTTACGGCCGCGATGGGCCCCAACACCGACGTCCCCTTCACGGATCCCAACGGGCAGGTCGTCTCGGCCGATTACAACTCCTGGCAGGAGGGGAAAAACGGCAACGCGGGCAATCCAACTTACGCCATTATCACCTCGCGGAGCTATCACCCGGGGGTGGTGATGGTCGCCCTGGTGGACGGCTCAGTGCGGAGCATCGCCGAGACCATCGAGCTGCCGGTCTGGCGGGGACTGGCGACCCGCCGCGGCGGCGAAGTCGCGACGCCGTAAGAAGCGCAGCCTTCCGCTTCAGTACGCGCGGGCGTGCGGTAGTTGGCGCCACTCATCAAAGAGGTCGCGGCATTCATCGCGAAGGATGCCGTCGATCAGCCGCACCGGGCTGCGGCCCTGGCGGAGCAGCTCGGCGGCGGAGAGCGTGAGCTCGTTGAAGCCGGAAGCGGCGGCGTCGGCGATCGTGGCCCCGTAATACACTTCCTCGACCCGCGCCCAGTGCAAGGCGGCCATGCACATCGGGCACGGCTCGCAGGTGGTGGCGACGATCGCCCCCTCGAGAAAGATCCCGCCCACCTCGCGGCAGCCTTCCCGCAGCGCATTGATCTCGGCGTGCGCGGTGATGTCGACCGTCGCCAGAACGCAGTTGTGCGCGGCGGCGATCACCTGTCCATCGCGCGCGATCGCGCAGCCGAAAGGCGTTTGCCCCGCCGCCACCCCTTCCCGCGCCTTCCCAATCGCCGCCCGCATCAAGCCTTCCGCATCGACAGCAGAGTTCATACACACTGACTCCTGACGCCTGACTACCTTGACTACGCGGGGCAAGCCCGCGGCTTGGGTTTTCCCGTCGTGACCGCTGACTCCCGTCCCCTCCGGCCCCTTGCAAACCGCGGCATAAGCCTGCATGCTGTTATCGACTCGCAGGGAGAAATTGTTGATGAATGTGGAAGTGCTGCCGAGCAAAGATGAACTGGGGAAAAAAGCCGCCCGCGACGGCGCCGAGGCGATCCGCAAGGCCCTGGCGGAGCGGGGGGAGGCGAACGTGATCCTCGCCACCGGCGCCTCGCAGTTCGAGATGCTCGGCCATCTGGTGAAAGAGCCCGACATCGACTGGGGGAAGGTCACCGTCTTTCACCTGGACGAGTACGCGGGGATGCCGATCACCCATCCCGCCTCGTTCCGCAAGTACCTCAAGGAGCGGTTCGTGGATCAGGCGCCTGAGCCGCCCCGCGAGTTCCATTATATCAACGCCGAAGGGGATTGCTTCGCCGAGTGCGAGCGGCTGGGGAAGCTGATCGCGGAGCATCCGATCGACGTGGCGTTCATCGGCATCGGCGAGAACGGCCACGTCGCCTTCAATGATCCGCCGGCCGACTTCAGCACCGAAAAGCCGTACCTGGTGGTCGAGCTGGATGAGGCCTGCCGCCGCCAGCAGCTTGGCGAAGGCTGGTTCCCCACCCTCGACGACGTGCCCAAGCAGGCCATCTCGATGTCGGTCCGGCAAATCCTCAAGTCGAAACAAATCATCTGCAGCGTCCCCGACGAGCGGAAAACGAAAGCGGTGCAAGGCGCGGTGGAAGGCCCGGTGACGCCCGACTGCCCCGCCTCGATTTTGCAAGAGCACGAGAAGTGCACGATTTATCTGGATCCGCCGTCGGCTTCGTTGCTCAAAAAGTAGCGAATGGCGAATGGCGAGTAGCGAATGGCGGCAGCCATGATTCTTCGATACTCGTAATTCCTTATTCGCCATTCGCCATTCGCCATTCGCCAATCGCCATTCGCCATTCGCCATTCGCCATTCGCCAATCGCCACTCGCCTCCCATGTCCGATCGCCCCCAAGTCCTCCTCTCCGGTTTCGCTGACGAGGCTGCGATTCAGAAAACCGCCGAGCAGCAGTTCGCGGCGTTCGCGGCGATGGGGCTGGAGTATTACACAAACCGCTTCATCGACGCGGGACACGGCGTCAAGAACGTGATGGAGCTGACCACCGACGAGATCACCAAGATCCGCCACCTGGAAGGGGAGTACGACCTGAGCGTCTCCTCGCTTGGCTCCCCCATCGGCAAGGTGAAGCTGCGGGATGAGGAGGACGGCACGAAGAACCGCTACGCGCCGTTCGAGGCGTACCTGAAGAACGACGTCAAGAAGGCGTGCGAGCTGGCCCATGCCTTCGAGACGAAGCTGATCCGCGGGTTCTCGTTCTATCATCCCCGAGGCTCGGACCCGGCGGAACACATCCCTCAGGCGGTCGAGCAGCTCGGGCACATCGCCGAGGAATGCCATCGCAGCGATCTCACCTACGGGCTGGAGGTCGAGGCGAACCTGGTGGGGGGCAACGGCGAGCTGCTGCGGGAGATTCACCGCCAGGTGAACCATCCTGCTTTGGTGCTGATCTTCGACGGGGGGAATCTTTCCTCGCAGGGCTATAACCCCTACGAGGTCTACCAGCAGTACGAGGCGATGAAGGCGGGCATCGGCTGGATGCACATCAAAGATTACAAGCACCCCGCGCCGCCGGCCGGGCCGGGGCACGTGGATGAGGAGTCGCTCAAGCACTTCGTTCCGCCGAACGTGGGAGACAGCGCTCATGAGGCGATTATGCTCGACTTCGCCAAGTATCTTCCCAAGCTGGAAGAGAAGCTGAAGCGGCGCGGCGTGCCGGGCGTGTTCCTGGACCTGGAGCCGCACGTGAAAGGGGGCGGACAGTTCGGCGGCTTCAGCGGCCCTGACGGCATGGGCGTCGCCCTCCGCGGCCTCTGCAAGCTGCTCGACTACGTCGGCATCGATTACCACCTCCGCGACTTCGAAGACATCCGCGCCGCACGCGGGTTTTGAGATCGCTGACCGATGGGCTTGATGCGGAACATTGTCGTTGTGCCCTACTCGCCGGAGTGGCCGGCGGAATTTGCGGCGGAGGCGCGGCGGCTGGAGGTGGCGATGGCGCCGGTTCTTGTGGAGTTGCACCATATCGGCAGCACCTCGGTGCCGGGGCTGGCCGCCAAGCCGCTGATCGATATTTTGGCGGTCGTTTGCACGGTTGAAGGTTTGGACGAGTGCAATGAGGCGATGGTCGCCTTGGGCTATGAGCCGAAGGGGGAGTTCGGCATTGCCGGACGCCGTTTCTTCTCGAAGGGGAGCGATGAGCATCGCACGCACCACGTCCACGCCTTCGCGGTGGGAGATCCGGCCATCGATGCACACCTCGCCTTCCGGGACTACTTGCGAACCCATCCCCACGAGGCGCGGCGGTATGGAGAACTGAAGGCGGCTCTGGCCGAGCGGCATCGCAACGACATTGACGCCTACATGGACGGCAAAGCGCCGCTGATTCAGGAAATGCTAAAGCACGCCCGCCGAGGACCGCCCGCATGACTGCCCTTCGTCTTATTCTCACCGACGGGGAAAACGACGCCACAATCGGGCGCATCGGCGGGCGCCCTGAGTTGCCGGCCGGGAGTGATTGGCCGCGCTGCCGGATGTGCGATGCGGAAATGGTCGCCTTTATCGACTTGGTCCTGCCGGAGCGGGAGTCGAGTCCGTTTCCGTCCGGCAGTCGCTTGCAGGTGTTCCAGTGCCGCGAACATAGCGACATCGCCGGAACGATCTACTCCGACTATGCAGCCTTCGACGCCGCAAGCCTCGTCGATGCCTTGCCGGCGGAGTATTGGAACGTCACCGACGGCCACTACTTGTTGCGACTGCTGCCTCCCGGCGAGAAGACGTCGGCAGTTCGCGTCGAAAGCAGTTTGGCGGCGCAGTTCATCTTGGCTTCGCCGATCGAGAACGACGCCGCGGACGGCTTCAAACTGTTCGGCGAGCCCTACTGGCTGCAGGACGCTGAGTCGCACACGTGCTCCTGCGGCGCCGCGATGAAGCTCTTGCTCCAGGTTCCGGAGAATCTCGGGTTCCCAATGGCGGCCGGGGCGCCGGAGCAACAGGAGTCCTTTTCCAAGACGGAGTACTGCCTCTTCCTGGGCAATCAGCTCTACTTGTTGGCCTGCACTCGGCAATGCCATCCGCTCGCGCTGTGGCCCGTTTTGCAGAACTGACACGCGGGCCCGTTGAGGCGACAGGATTGACAGGAGGGGTTGCGGGACGCCATCCTCTCATCTGTCTCTGCTGAGTTTTGGTTGCGTCTTCTCAAGATCAAAAGTAAGCCGCTATGACTGGCCACTTATGCTTCCCGGCTAATTGGACCTTGCTGGTTATCGTCGCGTGCGTCGCCGCGCCGGCGGTTGGGCATGAGGACGGCAATGGCGGCGTGCGAATCACCGGCGAGTTGAAGCAGTGGCACAAGGTGACGCTCTCGCTCGATGGGCCGCCGGCGCGGGAGCGGGATGAGGATCTGAACCCGTTCACGGACTATCGGATGACCGTCGTATTCGAGCACGAGTCGGGGACCCCTCGGTACGAAGTTCCCGGCTACTTCGCCGCCGACGGCGACGCGGCCAACAGCTCCGCCGAGGAGGGGAACGTCTGGCGAGCGCACCTGTCGCCCGACAAGCCGGGGACGTGGCGGTATCGCGTCTCGTTCGTGAAAGGCAAGAACGCCGCCCTGGGCGACGCTGAACGCGAATCGGCCGTCGCGCCCTATGACGGCGTGAGCGGGACGTTTGAGATCGCCCCGACCGATAAGACCGGCCGCGACCTGCGCGGCAAAGGCCGCCTCGAGTACGTGGGGAAGCATTACCTGCAGTTCGCCGGCACGGGCGAATACTTCCTCAAAGCCGGGCCGGACGCTCCTGAAACGCTGCTGGCTTACAAGGACTTCGACGGAACGGAAACCCGCGGCGCGCCGCTCAAGTCGTGGAGTCCCCATGTCAAGGATTGGCGCCCCGGCGATCCGAGCTGGAAAGACGGCCGGGGGAAGGGATTGATCGGCGCCCTCAATTACCTGTCGGCGAAGGGCTGCAACGCCTTCTCATTCCTCCCCTACAACGCCGGCGGCGACGGCGATAACGTCTGGCCGTTTGTGGCCCGGGATGACAAGCTCCACTACGACTGCTCCAAGCTCGACCAGTGGCAGATCGTCTTCGATCACGCGCAGCCGCTGGGCCTGTACCTGCACTTCAAGCTGCAGGAGACGGAGAACGACGACAACACCCGCGGCGGCGCCGGCAAGCAAGGAGGCAAAGTCCCCGCCGCGCTCGACGGCGGCGATCTGGGCGTCGAGCGGAAGCTGTACTGCCGGGAGCTGATCGCCCGCTTCGGCCACGAGCTGGCGCTCAACTGGAACCTCGGCGAGGAGAACACGCAGACGCCCGACCAGCAACGGGCGATGGCCCGCTACCTTCGCGAAGTCGATCCGTACGATCACCACATCGTCGTGCACACCTATCCCGGGGCGCAGGACAAGGTTTACCCGCCGCTCTTGGGCGAGAAGTCGGTGCTCACCGGCGCCTCATTGCAGAACAGTTGGAGTCAGGCGCACGAACGGACATCAAAGTGGGTCGCGGAGTCGGCCCGCGCCGGCCGGCCGTGGGTGGTGGCCAACGATGAGCAGAATCCGGCGTCGCACGGCGTTCCGCCCGATCCCGGCTACCAGGGGCACGACGGCTTCGCCCTTCAGGGAGACAAGAAGTACAACCTGCACGACATCCGCAAGCACTGCCTCTGGGGAACGCTCACAGCGGGCGGGATGGGCGTCGAATACTACTTCGGCTATCAGCTTCCCGAGAACGATCTTTTGTGCGAGGACTTCCGCAGCCGCGACAAGTCCTGGGACTACTGCCGCATCGCGCTGGGGTTCTTCGGCGAGCACGGCATCCCTTTCCACGAGATGCAGTGCCGCGACGACCTGGTAGGCGCCGCCCCGCGCGACAATCGCCGCTACTGCTTCGCCAAGCCGGGGGAAGTCTATCTCGTCTACCTTCCCACCGGCGGCGAAGCCGAGCTCAACCTCCAAGACGCTTCCGGCGCCTACACCGTCGCCTGGTTCAAACCGAGGGAAGGCGGCCCGCTGGAGAAGGGCGAAGTCAACACAATCTCCGGCGGACAAACCTCAAGCCTCGGCGCCCCGCCCTCGGACCCAAAAGAAGATTGGCTGGTCGTCGTGCGACGCAGGAAGTGAGAGATAGCCGCTACGCCCGCGAAAGATATTCGCCGGTGCGGGTATCGACCTTCACCCGCTCACCTGCGGTCAGGTACTCCGGGCCGTGAACCACCAGGCCCGTCTCCAGCGTGAGCGGCTTGGTGCGGGCGGTGGCGGAGGCGCCGCGGATGGCTGGATCGCACTGGGCGATGGTCAGCTCCACCGCGGTGGGAAGCTGCAGCCCCACGCACTCGTCGTTGTAGATCAGGGCCAGCATGCCGTCTAATTCCTCGGTGATGTACGGCGACTCGCTCTCCGCGTCGGTCAGCGACAGCGAATATTGATTGTAATTCTGCTGATCGAGCAGGTGGAGCTGCTCCATGTCGCGGTACATGAGTTTGACGGGCCGCTTCTCGAAATCCGCCTCATCCAGGTGTTCGCTCCCCTTGAGCGTGATGTCGGCCTTCTGCCGGGTCACCAGGTTCCGGCCGCGGAACTTGTAGAGCGTCGCCGCGCCGCGGGCCGAGGGGCTCTGCACCGAGACGTTCTCGATCATCACGGGGGCGCCCTCGAACACCACTACGGCGCCGGGCTTGATTTCCTTGGCTTGCATAGACGTTCGAGGTGGTTTGGCGTGCGCCGCGGGCTACATCAACTGGCCGGATTGCGGGTCGAGTCCCACCCCGTCGCAGAGCTTCGCCAGCCGCTCCAGGACGATCAGCAGCCCGCCGGGGTCCATCATGTCGGCTTCGTCCTCCTCTTCGGCCATCTGCTCGAAGTGGTAGATGTCGAAGCGGGCGTTGCAGCGGGTGATCTTGCGAAGCTTCTCGACCTGCCCGGCGTTGAGCGTGGCGTTGCCCAGATCCTCGCTCATCTGCTCGATCTGCTCGGTCACCTCATCGCCGCCGACGTAGGTGATGTCCATGGCGGCGAAGTCGCCCGGCGCCAGCACGGTGGCCGACTCAAAGCGGCCGTCGTCGTCAGTCCGCACCTCCCGCACTTCGTAGTTGGAGCCGAGCTCCGCGAGGAACTTCTGAAACTGCGACGGCGAGGGTCGCGATCTCTCGTCGAAGAAGACGAAGAACGTCTCTCGCCACTGGTAGTGATCGTCTTCAAAAAGCGACATAATGGGCGCCTTTTAAGGGCCGTCCGCGTCCCCTCCGCGACGGCGGGCCGAAGTTCCCAAGACACTGGCTAATGTAACGATTTCCCCGCGTCCGGCCCAGTCCCAGCGGAGGCGGGAGAACCCGTTACGCGAAGTGGGGCGCGTAGCGGCGATACCAGTCGCTCTGCAAGATTTCATCCGGGTCGTACTTGCGCTTGAGCCGGAAGAAGTCGGCGATCTTGGGATAGTGCAAAAGCGAAATGCGCGGCATCGAATTCAGGCGCCAAATTCACTCTTCGTGCGGCGCGAGCTGCCGCTGTTTCTCTAACCGTTCGTTGATGCAATATAGCGTAAACGAGTCTTCCGACTCAACGCGCGCCACCGAAAACCCCGCCGCCTCGACTTGCTGGATCGCCCCGTTGATCGCGCGCATCAGCGGCGGCTCCGAACACTCCCAACAAACCGCGGGATGTCCGGCCGTCAATGCGAACCCTTCGATGCCCGCACTAAAGAGGCGGGCGTCAACGGCGTCGAAGTCAAAGTCGCCGGGCAAGTCGAGGACCAAATAGAAGACGCCGGAAGACATGGACGAACTCCTCGAAAACGGATGCTCCTGTTACTTTGCGCTATCCGGCGTTCTCTTCCACGGCGGCGCCGAGGAGGCTTTGCGTGAGGCGGCCGCCGACGACGAGCAACTCCGCCAGCGCGTGGTCGAGGTGGCGGTCGCCGACGGTGAGTTCCGCGGCGCCGTCTTCCTCGGCGGCGAAGAGCGCGGCCTTCCGCAAGAGCTCGCGAATGAAAGCGGCGCTCACGCCCGCGGTTCGCTCGACGAAGCGGTCCGGGTTCGCCAACTCAAGCTTCAAGCCGCGCCCATAAAGCTCCAACAGCCGCCGGCGGCAGTCGCCGTCCGGGAGCGGAACTTCGATCGCCTGATCGATGCGGCCGGGTCGCGCGGCAAGGGCCGGCTCCAGGATGTCGGGACGGTTCGTGGTCAGCACGAACAACACGTCCACGTCCTCGGCCAGCCCGTCCATGTGGTTCAAGAGCTCCAGGAGCAAGGCGTTGGCGCCGACCGTCTGCATCTGCCGCTCGGCCCCGATCAGATCGACATCCTCGATGATCACCGTGGCCGGCTCCAGCAGGCGCGCGAGGTTGCAGGCGGTCTCGATCGATCCGATCCCTTCCCCGGTCAACACCAGCACGGTCCGCTCGGGCATCTGCGCCGCCAGATACATCGCCGTGAGCGTCTTGCCGGTCCCCGGCGGCCCGTGCAGCAGAATTCCTCGCTTCAAGTGACGGCTGGCGGCCTTGAGCCTCTCGGCGTGTCGCGTGAAGCTGATCGTCTGCCGGTCGATGCGGTCCAACAACTCCGCCGGAAGAACGATGTCTTCGCGGCGAATCTTCGGCAGCCGGTGAAACTTGACGGAGACTTCTCCGTAGCAACTCTTCTCCAGTGATAAGACCCGGCCGCGGAATGCGCGGCCGAGCCGAGTCTGGCGAGTCACGCGCCGCAGGAGTTGCTCCGCGTCTTCCCGCCGCGGAGCCATCACTTCCAGCATGATCTTGATGAAAGGACCGTGGGCTTCTTCGCTCAACAGCAGCGCCGCCGGGGATCCGTCATCCCGCGTGAGGTGCAATCCCTGCTTGACGCACGCCAGCCGCTGATCGTCGGCGAGCGCGAGGTCCGCGTATTCCACCGGTCCGGCACGATAGAACTTTCCCTTATTGTCCACGACCAGCTTGGCAAGCGCCGGGCGCTCGTATTCGTGCCGCGCCACGATGCCGAGAAGCTCCGTCTCGCGACCCTCCTCGCTGAGCAGTTCTTCCAGGGCCAGGTGCAGGTTCGCCCGTTCGTAGGCGGCGAACTCTTGATGCACCACCGGCAGG
>JAHWKS010000928.1 GCA_019347795.1 Planctomycetota bacterium
ACCTGCTGGTGGTGAACAAGCAGGCGATGTTGCCGACCATGGGCGTGTCTGAAGGCCGGCCGAGCCTGCTGAACCACGCCAAGGCGTACATCAAGCAGAAACACCAGAAGCCGGGAAATGTCTACCTGGGAACGGTGAGCCGCCTGGACGCACCAGTGACGGGGCTGGTGCTGCTGGCCCGCACGTCGAAAGCCGCGGCCCGGCTGACCGAGCAGTTCCGCAGCCGGGAGGTGGAGAAGATCTATTGGGCGGTTGTGGAAGCCGTGCCCTCGCCGCCCGAGGCGACCTGCGTCGATTGGCTGCGGAAGGACGAGCGTCATCGGAAGATGCACGTCACCCACGGCGACGCGCCGGGGGCGCAGGAGGCGCGGCTTTCCTATCGCACGCTCGGCCAGGCCGACGGCGGACGGCTGCTGGAAGTGCGCCTCGAAACCGGCCGGAAACACCAGATTCGATTGCAACTGGCGCATCGCGGCTTCCCAATCCGCGGCGACCGCAAGTACGGCGGCCGCTCGCCATTCGCGCCGGGCGTTGCGCTGCACGCCCGGCGACTCGAACTGATGCACCCGGTGCGGAAGACGCCGCTCATCTTGGAGGCCCCGCTCCCACGATCCTGGCGGCAGTGCGGCATCGCCGACGAGTTCTTTCCGTAGCGCCCGTTAAGCAAGGGGACGGGATCGGCAGGTGGCCACATCACTCGAACTGGCAGCGGCCGGCGCCGCACTGGGGAAGCCCGCAGCCGGCGGACGGCGCGGGCTCGCAAACCGGCAGCGATGAGCGGCTCGCGCTATGGGCGGCGGGCACGCTCAAGTGCTTCTCCACGTCGGACGTGCGGCACGTGGGGCAAATCGGCGTTTCCTGTCCGCGGATCAACAATTCGAACTCCGCATCGCACGAGCGGCAACGGTATTCATACAGGGGCATAGGCGTGCTTTACAATTGAAGAGGAACGGAATCTCCTGCACATCTTATCCGGGGAGCCGACGATGCATCCAGACGTTCTCACGCGCGAGCAGGTTCGCGAAGTCGATCGCCGGGCGGTCGAGGAGCTCGGCATGTCGAGCCTGGTGCTCATGGAAAACGCCGGCCGGGGATGCGTGGACGTGTTGCAGCGGCTGGGAATTTCCGGACGCGTCGTGGTCTGCTGCGGCAAAGGGAATAACGGCGGCGACGGCTTCGTGATCGCGCGGCATCTCGAGCTGCGCGGGTTTGCAACCCGCGTCGTGCTGTGCTGCAATGCAGACGGCCTCTCGGGCGACGCCCTCGCGAACTACCGAATACTCGTAAAAAGCGACGCCGACATTGTCCAGTATGGAGACGAATTCAACGAACCGCTGCTTAACGAAACTTTAGACGACGCCGATTGGATCGTGGACGCGCTGCTGGGCACGGGGGCGAAGGGGGCGCCGCGCGCCCCCTACGGCGAGATTATCTCTGTCCTCAACGAGCGGCCGGCCAAGAAGCTGGCGGTCGATGTCCCCAGCGGCCTCGACTGCGACACGGGCCGCCCCGCCTCCGTCGCGTTCCGGGCCGATCACACCTGCACCTTCGTCGCCTCCAAGCCCGGCTTCCTCATCGACGAAGCCAAACCGTTCCTCGGCCAACTCCACGTGCTCGACATCGGCGTCCCGACCAAGCTCTTGCGCAGCATGTGAGTTCGGCCGCCATCATTCTTGACGCTGAAGCGCGAAGCGGGCGATGATCCCTTGATCGCCAAGCATCTAAGCGAATACGATGCGGTGTAGGCGAGCGACGTCTGCTCGCCGTCAAATCGCATGAAGTTTGCTACCCCGACGCCTTAGCGAGTCATGCCAGATCGAATCGCCGTTAATCCGCAAGTTCACTTCGGAAAGCCCTGTGTCGCGGGAACGCGAATCCCCGTCCAAAGCGTTCTGGAACTGATGCGCGAAGGATTCAGCTTCGCCGAGATTATTCACGACTACTATCCGGACCTTCAGGAAGACGATCTTCGCGCCTGCATTCAATACGCGATTGACGTGGTCGCCGCAGAAGACATCCGCCTCGCCGCGGCGCCGTGAAGTTCCTCACCGATCACGACATCTATGCCGTGACGGTCCGCTTCCTGAGCGGACTGGGACATGACGTAGTTCCAGTGGCTCAACTTGGTCTGGCGCAGGCACAGGACGAAGAGCTGCTCCGCGTCGCCCGCGACCAAGATCGGATTTTCGTGACCCGCGCCCGCGATTTTGGGGCAATCGTTTTCGTCCACGGTGGCCGTCCGGGCGTGCTCTACCTACGCATTTTGCCGTCAACGCAGAACGCAGTACATGCGGAGTTAGAACGGGTTTTGTCGCTCTACAACGAGCCAGAATTGCAGAGTTCGTTCGTTGTCATCGGATTCGGCGACTGAAGCCTTAAGCGACGCGCCTACGCCGACTCGCGCAGGCCGAGGTGGTGGAGGCGGCTGTAGAGGTCGCAGCGGGCGAGGAGCTCCTGGTGCGTCCCCAGGTCGGCGACGCGGCAGGCGTCCATCACCA
>JAHWKS010000929.1 GCA_019347795.1 Planctomycetota bacterium
GGTGGTCCACTGTCAGCGGCCGGTCGAACTGTTCGGGCGCCATGTAGTGGAGCGTGCCCATGATTTGATGGCTGGCCGTGAGCGTCAGCTCCACGGGCGTCCGTCCCAGCAGCTTCGCCAGCCCGAAGTCGGCGATCTTCACCCGGCCGCGCTTATCGAGCAACAGGTTCTCCGGCTTGATGTCGCGATGGACGATTCCTTCTTCGTGCGCGTACTGCAGTGCGTCGCAAATCTGCGGCACCACGCCCAAGGCCGCGGCCGGGTTCAGCGTTTTGGCCTGGATCGCCTGCCGCAGGTTCACGCCGTCCACGTACTCCATCAGCAGGTAGTAAAACCCGTCGGCTTTGCCGAACTCGTAAATGATGACAATGTTCGGGTGATTGAGCCGGGCCAGCGTGCGGGCCTCGCGCTGAAAACGCTCGGCGAAGGCGGGATCGCCGCTGATCTTGGGAGGCAGGATCTTGAGCGCCACGATCCGGTCCAGGGATCTCTGCCGCGCCCGATAGACCGCCCCCATCCCGCCGTGGCCCAGCAGCTCCTGAATCTCCAGTTGCGGGAAACTCGCTGCCAACTCGGCCGGCGAAGGCGGGATGAAACGCCCGCCCGGGCTGCTCGCCGTGCGCTCTCCCGACTCCCGCACGTCGGCAGCGCTCTCAAACCCCTGCTGGAGGAGACATTCCGGACACAGCCCCAGCGGCGCATCACCGGCCAGCGGCGACCGGCAGCGAGGACAGCGATGATAATCATTCATGGCGGTATTCCCGAGGGCGGCGGTCTCTTCCATCATGTACTTACGAATTCCCGCCGCAAGGTTACAGCACAAGAAGAAGATTTCCCGAACAGCGAGCATTTGTCGCAGGTGCTAGAATGGCCGCATGAATCGCTCCGAACTCGAACGACTGACCGCTCAGCTCCTTAGCGGGAATCTCGCGCAGGAGGATTTTATTGAGCAACTGGCCCAGCCGCGCTCGGCGGCGCTCGGCGAAACGACGCTGGACCTGGATCGCCAGCGGCGTTGCGGCTTTCCCGAGGTCGTCTTCGGCGAGGGAAAAACGGTGGCGGCGCTGGAGAAAATCTTCCGCCGGCTTCTGGAGGAGGACATGCCGGTCCTCGCGACGCGCGTAAGCGACGAGAAGGCGGCCGCGCTGACGGAGATGTTCCCTCAGGGCGTCTATCATTTGACCGCCCGCACGTTCCGCATCGCGCCGCACGGGTCACAGGCGGATTTGAGTCGCATCGGACGGGTGATCGTCGTCACGGCGGGAACCAGCGACCTGCCCGTGGCCGAAGAGGCCCGCGAGACGCTCGACTGGATGGGCGTGGCGACCGAGATGCTGCACGACATCGGCGTGGCGGGGCCGCATCGCCTTTTGGAGAAGCTGCACGTCTTCGAAGACGCCGACGCGGCGGTGGTCGCCGCGGGAATGGAAGGCGCCTTGCCGAGCGTGGTCGGCGGGCACGTCGCCTGTCCGGTGATCGCCGTCCCCACCAGCGTCGGCTACGGCGCCAGCTTCGGCGGCGTGGCCGCCCTGCTGGGCATGCTCAATAGTTGCGCCGCCAACGTGGTCGTCGTCAACATCGACGCCGGCTTCAAAGCCGGCTACGTCGCGGGACTGATCGCGCACCAGCGTCATCCAACGCCAGCCGGGGCCTAACCTTCGCGTTTAGCATCCTCCAATTTCCCATCCTCATCTTCCTCAGCCGCCGATCTGATACATCGCCCGCTCGGGCTTGATGAAGTCGGGCGAGTCGATCCCGTGGTCGGGCTTCTTGCGGGCCACGCAGTCGCGCACCAGTTGGGCGACGGCGTCATCGTCGGCGCCGCCGCGCAGCAGGGCGCGGGCGTCCCACTCGGCGGTGGAGAAGAGGCAATTGCGAATCTGCCCTTCGGCCGTGATGCGGAGGCGGTTGCAATCGCCGCAGAACGGCTGCGAGACGGGATTGATAAAGCCGATGCGCCCCACGCCGTCGGCAAAGACGTAATCGACCGCCGGCTGGCTGGGATCCGGGCGGTCGGCGGGAAGAAGCGGGCCAAACTCGGCTTCCAGGAGCGTGAGGATTGTCCCGCCGTCAAGCACCTGGTCGGTCTGCCAGCGGTTCTCCGCGTCCAGCGGCATGAACTCGATGAACCGCATTTCGAGGTCGTGCCGCCGCGCGAAGCGGCCCAGCGGGACGACTTCCGCTTCGGTGATGCCCTTGATCGCTACGGCGTTGAGGCGAATCTTCTCGAAACCGGCCTGCTGTGCGGCGAAGATGCCGTCCAGCACGCGGCCAAGCCCCTCGCGGCGGGCGATGCGGCGGAAGGTTTCTTCGCTCAACCCGTCCAGGCTGATATTGAGCCGCCGCAGTCCCGCGGCTTTGAGCCTTTCGGCCTGGTCGGCCAGGAGGATGCCGTTGGTGGTCAGGGCGATGTCGTCGATGCCGGGCACGGCCGCCAGTTGAGCCACCAGGCGATCGAGGTCGGCCCGCACCAGCGGCTCACCGCCGGTGAGCCG
>JAHWKS010000100.1 GCA_019347795.1 Planctomycetota bacterium
CCGCTGCTGATTGATCAGGCCGCGGAGGCCGCGCGGCGGTGCGGCGTTCCGACGCGCCTCGGGGTGTACATCGCGGTCACCGGACCGAACTTCGAGACGCGGGCCGAGTACCGCGCCTTTCGCCGCTTGGGAGGGGACGCGGTCGGCATGTCCACGGCGCCGGAAGCCATCGCCGCCGCCCAGCAAGGAATGCGGGTGCTCGGCTTCTCGATCATCTCCAACGTCGCCCGCCCCGACGCCCCGACGGTGAACACCCATCAAGAAGTGCTCGACGCCGCCGAGCACGCCGAACCGCATCTTACGCAGATCGTCCTGGGAGTGCTGGAGCGAGACCGGCCGCCGTCTCCCTGACCCCAACGGCTCCGGCTGCGTGATACAATGGCATGGCGCCGTCCCGCCTCGCCTCATGCCCCACCAAACGATCGTTCCTCTTAAGCAATCCATGAAACGCCTCCTGGTTTCCCTAGTTGTTTTCGTCATCGCGTCCACTTCGGCGGCGGCTGAAGCGCCCGACTTCGCAAAAGACATCGCGCCGCTGCTGCGAAAGTACTGTGCGGGATGCCATAACGCCGATGACCCGCAGGCGGAGTTGGCGCTCGACTCGCACGCCGCGGCGATGAAGGGGGGCGACAGCGGCGCCGTGATCGCGCCCGGCAAGAGCGGCGAGAGCAAGTTGATCCGCGTGTTGACCGGCAAGGATGAGCCGAGCATGCCGCCCGAGGGTGAAGCCCGGCCGAGCGAGGCGGAGATCGCGCTGTTGGCGGCGTGGATCGACGCCGGCGCCAAGGGTTCTGAGATTGCGCCGACGTTGCCGGAGACGCCGAAGATTGCGCTTTCCGCGCCGGCCCGCCGGCCGATTAACGCCGCCGCGTATTCGCCGGATGGCAAGACAATCGCCCTTGCGCGGTACGGCGCCGTGGAGCTTCTATCGGTGGAAAAGGGGACGCCGATTGCGGCGCTGGAGGGCCTCAGCGGCAACGTCAATGCCGTCGGCTTCTCGCCGGATGGGAAACTCCTCGCAGCCGCCGCGGGCGAAGCGGGACTCTTTGGCGAAGTGCGAGTCTGGTCCGCCGCCGATCATAAACTGTTGCACACGCTACGGGGACATCGCGACAGCATCTACGCCTTGGACATCAGCCCCGACGGCAACATGCTGGCCACGGGCAGCTACGACCATGACGTGAAGCTCTGGCGCCTGGAAACCGGCACCGAGCTGCGAACGCTGGAGAACCACAACGGCGCCGTGTTTGGTGTGGCGTTTCATCCCCGCGGGCATCTGCTGGCCAGCGCCAGCGCAGATCGCACGGTGAAGCTCTGGGACGTGGAATCGGGGAAGCGGCTCGACACGTTCGAGCAATCCACGCAGGAGACATACGCCCTGGCGTTTCATCCCGACGGCAAGCGGCTGGCGGCCGCCGGGGCCGATAATCGCATTCGCGTCTGGTCGATCAGCGACAGCGGCGCCGAAGGGACCAATCCGATCCTGCTGTCGCGGTTCGGGCACGAGAAGGCAATCCTCCGGCTGGCGTTCTCGCGCGACGGCCGAACGCTGGTCTCGACGGGCGAAGATGAGCTTGTGAAGGTGTGGGACGGCAGCGAGATGGTGCTGCGCGACACGCTGCCGCCGCAGCCGGACTGGAGTTCCGGATTGGCGATCGCTCCGGACGGCGAAACGGTCTTCGTCGGCCGGTTGGACGGCACGTGGGACACGTACGCGATCGCCGACTCTGAGCCGCTCACGGAAGGGGCGGCGCCGATGACCAGCGAGACCGTTTCCGGTGACGCGGTAGCGGCCGAGTCGCCGCCGATGACGCAGGCCGAGGAAATCGAGCCAAACGGCGCGATCGAGCAGGCTGCGCCGCTCTCGCTCCCAGTGAACGTCAAAGGACGGCTTCACATCGAGAGCGATCCGCTCGCCGCCGACGTGGACCTGTACCGCATCGAGGCTAAGGAAGGGGAGTCCTGGGTGCTGGAGACCCAGGCCGCGCGAAGCGGCTCGCCGGCCGATACAAAGATCGAAGTGCTCGACGCCGCCGGCCGACCTGTCCCTCGGGTGCTCCTGCGGGCGACGCGGGACTCGTGGATCACCTTCCGCGGCATCGACTCCTCCACGCTCGATTGCCGCGTCGTGTATTGGGAGGAGATGCAGCTCAATCAGTATCTCTACATGAACGGCGAGGTCGTGAAGCTCTACCGCGCGCCGCAAGGCCCAGACTCCGGCTTCCAGTTCTATCCCGGCTCAGGCAAGCGGCACACGTACTTCGACACCAGCGCCCGCGCCCACGCCTTGGATGAGCCGTGCTACATCGTCACGCCCTATCCGCCGGAGACCGAGCTGCCCAATAACGGCCTGCCCACGTTCACCGTCTACTACGAGAACGACGACGAGCACCGGCAGGCGTACGGCAAGGACTCTTACCTGACCTTCACCGCCCCGGCTGACGGCGAGTATCTGGTGCGCGTGAGCGACGTGCGCGGCTTCGCCGGCGACAGCTTTTCCTACGAGCTGACGGTCGGCCGCCCGCGGCCCGATTTCAAGATTACCCTCGGCGGCGCCAATCCGGAGGTTTCCGCCGCGAGCGGGAAACGGTTCACCGTCACCGCGGAGCGGATCGACGGCTTCGACGGCGAGATCCGCGTCGATGTCGAGGGACTGCCGCCCGGCTTCCGCGCCACGACGCCGCTGGTGATCGAAGCCGGCCATCTCGAGGCTCGCGGGGTGATCAACGCCCTGCCCGACGCGCCGGCGCCGACGGAAGCGAACTGGGCCAAGACCAAGATCACCGCCACGGCTATGATCGGAGGGCGCGAAGTGACGCATGAGGTGAATTCGCTGGGAACGGTAAAGCTGGCGGGCGAGCCGAAGCTCTTCGTGCGTCTCTCGCCGCTGGATGAGGACGATCCGGCGAAAGACGTGACGATCAGCCCCGGCGAGGAGCCGGCGGAGATCGTGATTCGCCCCGGGGCCACCGTCACGTGCCGGCTCAGCATCGACCGCAACGACTTCGACGACCGCGTGAAGTTCGAGGTGGACAATCTCCCGCACGGCGTGATTGTGGACAACATCGGCTTGAACGGCGTCTTGCTCCCCGAGGGGAAAAGCGAGCGCACGCTCTACCTGACCGCCGCCGACTGGGTCCCCGCCACCCGCCGTCAATTTTTCGCCATGGCAAAAGCCGCCGGCGACCAGGCTTCCTACCCCCTGTGGTTACGCGTCCAAGAAGCGGAGAAGGTTCAAGCTCCCCTTTCGCAAAGTCGGACGGAAGGCGAAGATCCGCCGAAGCAAGACGTTCTGAGACGGTAACGGTTCGGGACGCGCCTTGACGAGCGGGCGCTAAATTCGGCGCCAGCCGAAACGGCGGAGGCGGCCGGGGGGATCGGGCGCGAGGAACTCTTCCACCAGTCCCTGCGTGTCGTCAGTGAGGTTGGTCATGCGGACCATCCACAGCGAGTGCGGGGCGCCGAGCGAGTCGAACAGCTCCTCGGGAAGCAGCTCCACCACCGCGGAGGCGAGCTGTCGGTTCAGCTCGGGAGACGCCGGCTGCGGAGAGAGGTCTTGCGAGAACGCGGCGCGGAGTGAGGCCATCGTCATTTGCCACGCGAGACCCCGCAGGCCCCCTTCCTCGCGAAGGTCGTGGGCGAACTCGCGGGCGCGGTCGGCGTCGAAGGCGAACTCCGTCACGTCATGGTCGAGTAAGAGACTCCCCAAAAGCAGGTCCGTCCAGCGTTCGCTGCGGCGGCGGATCTGGTTGAGCGCCACCGCTTCGTGAAGGTCGAAGCCCTGGCCGTAGACCAGGATGTTCAATGCACGGTTGCGGGCCTCCATCTGGCCGATGTAGACGCTGCGGGCGACCGGCTCGGCGTCGCCGTTTCCGCGCTCTTGATCGCAGAGGCACATGACCGCCGTCCACACCCGGCCGAGCACCTCGCCGGTGAGGATCTCCTCCAGCACGGGCCGCACTTGCCGCCAGAGTTGGCGTTGCCGCGCGTGCGGCGCCGATTGGACTTCTCGCGAATACGCTCCGAGGGCACGCCCCCACGAGTCGAGACGGAATTTCCCCGCCGCCCAATACCGCTCCAGCGCCGCCGGCGACCAGGACGGGGCCAGCGCCACCAGCGCCGGCCCATGAGCGGCCGCAAGCGCCCCTAGCTCGACCAATTCCGATGCGTGCATTCCGCTTCGCCCGAGGAAAACAAACCCGCCCTCCTCAAGGCAAACCCGGCGCCGCGTGCACGCGGAAGAGTCGCGAATGGGCTAAGTTCGCAAAGCCCTAGAACTTAGCAACTCGACCCCTACACCGTCGGCGCCGCTGCGTCCGGCCGGGGTTGCGATTCAGCATCATCATCGTTGACCGGGAGCGACGCGAGCGCGAGGAAGAAACCGACGCCAGTTGTGACGCGGACGAGGTATTTCATACATCATGACGGTTACTCCGTGGCGTTACTTCCCGCGCCTCGCAACCCGCTCCTCCCGTTGCCGCTGGCGCTGGCGGATGTGCTCCAGGTCGTCCTTGGGCGTGGCGTCGATCAGGCGGCGGGTGTAGGCCTCTTGCGGGTCGGCGTAGATCGCTTCCGAGGGGCCGAACTCGATGATCTTCCCTTCGTTCATCACCGCCATCATGTCGGCCATGAACTTCACCACGCTCAGGTCGTGGCTGATGAAGATATACGTCAGGTCGCGCTTCCGCTGCAGGTCCTTGAGCAGGTTCAGCACCTGGGCCTGGACCGAGACATCCAGGGCCGAGACCGACTCGTCGCAGATGATGAAGTCCGGCTCCACCGTCAAGGCCCGGGCGATGCAGAGCCGCTGCCGCTGGCCGCCGGAGAACTCGTGCGGATAACGGCGCAGGTGCATCGATCGCAGGCCGACTTCCTCCAACAAGGCGGCGGCGCGGTCGCGGCGGTCGCGGGCGGATTTCCCCACCCCGTGGATAACCATCGGCTCCACCAGCGCCGCCTCGATCGTCATCCGCGGGTTGAGCGAGCCGTAGGGATCCTGAAAGATGATCTGCATCCGCCGGCGGATGCGGCGCAGCTCGTTGTGGCTGAGCGAGGCGACGTCGGTCGCCTCGAACAGCACCCGCCCGGCGGTGATCGGGACGAGGCGCAAGATCGCCCGGCCGGTGGTGGTTTTGCCGCAGCCGGACTCGCCCACCAGCCCCAGCGTCTGGCCCGGGTAGACGCGGAAGCTGATGTCGTCCACCGCCTTCACGTGATCCACCACCCGTTGCAAAACGCCGCGGCGGATGGGGAAATAGACCTTCAGATTCTGCACGTCCAACAGCGGCCGACGGCCTTCCTCGACGGTGGTCACGTCGGCGGCGTGCTGCGTCGGGTCGAAGGGATGCCCCATCGCCTTCAACTCCGACTTGGGGTGCAAGAGCCGTCCCCGGCCGTCGGTCTTGAGAAACTCCAGCCGCTGGGGAGTCATCTTCTTCTCACGGATGACCAGCTCGCCGTCCTTCTCGGCCGTCTCCATGTAGTCGCTCACCGTGGGGAGCCGCTTGAACGGCGTCTCCAGCCGCGGCCGACAGTTCAAGAGGCCCTTCGTGTACGGGTGGCTGGGGTTCTCGAAGATTTCCAGCACGGGTCCGTACTCGACCACCTTGCCGTTGAGCATCACGGCCACGTCGTCGGCGATCTCGGCGATGACGCCCAAGTCGTGCGTGATGAAGAGGATGGCCATCCCGCGCTGGTCGCGGAGGTCGCGGAGGATGTCGAGAATCTGGGCCTGGATCGTCACGTCCAGGGCGGTGCTCGGCTCGTCGGCGATCAAGAGCCGCGGATTGCAGGAGAGGGCCATCGCGATCATCACCCGCTGCTTCTGTCCGCCGGACATCTGGTGCGGATAGGCGTCCACCCGCCGCTCGGCGTCGGCGATGCCCACTTCCTTGAACAGCTCGATCGTGCGGCGGCGGGCCTCCGCCTTGCTCACGTGCTGATGGATGCGGATCGCCTCCATCACCTGCGAGCCGACCGTGAACACCGGGTTGAGCGACGTCATCGGCTCCTGAAAGATCATGCTGATCTCTTTGCCGCGTAGTTGCCGCATCTCCGGCTCGGGGAGCCGCACCAGGTTCTCGCCGAGGAACGCAATACGGCCGGTTTCGATCTTCGCCGTGGGCGCCAGAAGCCGCATGATCGAGAGCGACGTGACCGACTTGCCCGAGCCGCTTTCCCCCACCACGCCCAGCGTGCGGCCCTCGTGGATGTCCAGCGAGATATCGTCCACCGCCTTGATCACGCCTTCTTCGGTGTAGAAGTACGTGCGGAGGTCGTCGATCTCGAGGAGGGGAGAAGGGTTATTCATGGTTCGCTCATCGTTTAACCGCGTGCCCGGCGGGCCGCGCGGCGGTGGAGTTGGCAAGCGGCGGATGATTTCAACGTCACGCCCTCGCGCGGCCCGCTGGGCCGCGGTTAAACGATCAATGGCCGGCTTGCCTTAATCGGGGGTCGGTGGCTTCTTGGAGGCCTTCGCCGATGAGGTTGTACGCCAGCACGGTGAGGAAGATCGCCATGCCGGGGAAGAGGATCAGCCACCACATCTCGCGGATCGCGTCGCGGCCCTTGCTCAAAAGGTCCCCCCAGCTCGGCGCCGTTGGGTCGCCGAACCCGAGGAAACTGAGCGCGCTCTCGGTGAGGATGGCCGAGGCGATGCCGAACGCGATCGGCACCAGGATCGGCGCCAGCGCATTCCGTAGGATGTGGCGGAACATCAGGCGGCCGTGCCCGGCCCCGAGCGCCTTGGCGGCGGCGACGTACTCCATCTGCTTGAGCTTGAGGAACTCGCCGCGCGTGAGGCGGGCGATGCCGGTCCAGCCGGTCACGCCCAGCACCGCCATGATGTGCCAGATCGAAGGCCGCTCCACGATCGCCAATAGGGCCAGGATGAGCACGAGCGAAGGGATGCACATCACCACTTCGATCAGCCGGCTCAGCACGATGTCGATCGCTCCGCCGAAATAGCCGGCCGCCGCCCCCATGCTGATGCCGATGGTGGCCGCGATGCCCATCGACACGAAGCCGACCAGCATCGCGGTCTGCGCGCCGTGCACCATCTGCGCGAACACATCCACTCCGCGGTCGGTCGTGCCGAAGAGGTTGAACGGCGGCGGACCGGCGAGGTATTCCTCGCTGAACTCCTCCTGAACGCGGTTCGTGTCAAATAGGGCATCCCAACCCTTGAGCCACAAGTAATAGAGATACGGTTTCCCGTTGTGGCCGGTGGGATTGGGCGGGATGACGCCCGGCCAGTCGTCCTCGTAAATGCGGCGATCGGGGTCCTGGTAGACCAGCGGCCAAATGGCCCAACTCTCGGGGTCGTTCTCCTTGAGGTTTTTGGGATACCGGCCGCGGAACTTGTCTTCCGTGCGGAAGATGGCGTTCTCCCAGCGGCGGTTGTAGTAGGCCATCGCGGGAAAGTAGAGCCGGCCCTTGTAGCGCGTGACGATCGGCTTGGTGCCGGCGATGGCGGGCGCGAACAGCGCCACCATTCCCAGCAGGACCACGAAGATGAGCGCCGTCATCCCGAGCTTCCGCCGGCGAAACCGCTGCCACGCCTCCACCCAGAACCCGCGCGAAGGCATCGCCTCGACCGGCGGCGCGGAAGTCGGTTGTTCGACGGGAATCGTGGACATGCAATGTACATCGTTTAACCGCGTGCCCAACGGGCCGCGCGATGGCGCCAAGTTGAGCCTTGACCCAAGCGCGGCCCGTTGGGCACGCGGTTAAACGCTTAGGAGTACGTAACCCTGGGATCGACGAAGGCGTACAAAATGTCGGCCAGCAACTGGCCCAGCAGCGTGAGGACGGAGAACATCAGCGTCAGGCCCATGATCGTGGGATAGTCGCGCTCGCGGAGCGACTCGAAGAACAGGCTTCCCATGCCGGGCCAGGAGAAGATCCGCTCCAGAATCACCGCGCCGCTCAACAGCGCCGGCAGCGTCAGGCCGATCAGCGTGACCAGCGGGATCAGCGTGTTGCGGAAAGCGTGATGCACGAGGACCCGGACCGGCCCCACCCCCTTGGCCCTGGCCGTGCGGATGTAGTCCTGGCGGATCACCTCCTCCATGTTCGACTTGATGAACCGCGTCTCGTAGGCCAGGCTGGCGTAGGTGAAGCAGATCATCGGCATTAGGGCATGGAGCAACAGGTCCCAGGCCTTGCCGAAGACCGACATTTGGGCGTAGTCGGGGCTGGTAATGTCCATCAGCGGCAGCCACTCCAGCTTCACCGCAAACAGGAGCTGCAAGTACAGCGCGGCGACGAAGCTGGGCAAGGCATACAGCATGTACAGGAGCGTGCTCACCGTGCGCTCCGGGATCGTGCCGCTTTTGGCCGTGGCCCAGAGTCCCATCGGAATCGACAGCAGGTAGGCGAGGATCAGCGAAGGGACCGTCAACAACAGCGTGGCGCGGATCCGCTCGCCGATGAGCCGCGTCACCGGCTGCTTGCGGGCGATCGAAGTCCCCAGGTCGCCGCGCGCGAGATTCCCCAGCCAGACGAAGTACGCCTGATACCACGGCTTATCCAGGCCGTAAATGCGCTTCATCCGCTCGTAATCGGCCTGACTGACGCTCTTGCTGGGGTCCAGTTCCGCCAGCGCCGTGGTGAGCGGCGTCCCCGGCATGCTGCGGATCAGCCCGTAGACGAAGAACGTGATGAGCGTCAACGTCACGGCGCCGATCAAGAGTCGTCGGACGAGGTAGCTGAACATGGAGGAAGCTGGCGCGAGGCGGTGGGTTTTCGTCCGGTGCCTGTTAGGCGCCGGCTATTGCGTCCGCGAGACGATTAGCGCGAAGGCCGGGGCGCTAATCCTTCGCCATCCAGATGCTTTCGAAGCCGGGGCTGTAGTGGAACGGCCCCCGCGGGCTGAACACGTAGCCGCGCAGACCCTTGTTGAATCCATGGAACGAGGCGCGGTGGAACAGCCACGTGTACGGCTGATCCTTGTGCAGCTCCATGTAGATTTGGCGGTAGATGTCCGCCCGTTTTTCCTGGTCGAACACTTTCATCCCCTGCTTGAATAGCTCATCGACCTTCTTGTTGGAGTACTCGCCGAAGTTCCGCTCTTTGCCAGTCGCGAAGATGTTCTCCAGCGTGTAGGGGTCGGCGCCCGTGCCCCACCCGCCCATGTAGGCGTGGAACTTGTGCGTCCGCGTCATCTCCTGGAGCACGGTCCACTCCAGCGGCCGGGGGTTGCACAAGATGCCGATCTGGTCGAGGTTCTCGCGAAACAGGTTGCAGACCTTCTCGGCGTTCGTGGAGCCTTGGGGATAGATGATGGAGAACTCGAAGGGGATGAGCCGGCCGTTGATCTCGTTGTCGCGCACGCCGTCGCCGTCGCTGTCGTCCCAGCCGGCGGCGTCGAGCAGCTCCTCGGCCTTGTCCAGGTCCTGCTGCATCGGCGCGGGCGGGTTCTCGGGGGCCATCCACGAATCGGGATGAAAAATCCCGGCCGCCGGCTCGTACATGCCGTAGAAGATCTTGTCGAGCATCTCCTGGTGATTGAGGGCGTAGCCCATCGCCCGGCGGACATTCACGTCGGTGAAGAACGGCGCCTTCACGTTGTAGCCGATGTGGAACGTGGTCCACTCCACCTCGGTGACCTTGGTGTTGCGGGCGTAGAACTCCTGGTCGTTCGTCTGCTGGGTCCACTGGTCGGCGGTGATCTGCATCTCGTGGATGTCCCCCTTCTTGAGCGCCAAGAGCGACGTGTTGGGGTCTTCGATCACCACGAAGCGAATCCGCTGAAAGTAAGGGCGCCGGGCGTGCCAGTCGTCCCGCCGCTCGACCACGATCGACTGCCCCCGAGTGCGGCTGATGACCTTATATGGCCCGTTGACGACCGGCTTCTCCTCGTACTTCACGTGGTAGGGAGAATTCTGCAGCGTGGGATCCTCCTCGACCGAGTTCTCATAGATGTGCTGGGGGATGATCGGGAACAGGATGTTCCAGGAGTTCACCGCCAATGCCTCTTTGTGGAAGAAGACGACGGTGCGGTCGTCATACGCCTCGACCCACCGCAGGTCCTCTGTGCCGCTGCGCACGGCGGGCACGGGGACCTTCGGGTTCATGATCGTCTTGAACGAGAACACCACGTCGTGTGCGGTGACCGGTTTGCCGTCCGACCAGGTCCAGTCGTCGCGGAGCACCACCTTCTCGTACATGCGGTCTTTGCTCGTCTGCCACGACTCGATGACGTCGGCGTTGCCGAAGGCCTCCATCCGCCAGTCAAACGTGAGGAGATTGCGCGAGGTGACGTACTGGTAATCAAACTCCGCCGTCGAGCTGT
>JAHWKS010000930.1 GCA_019347795.1 Planctomycetota bacterium
CGCCGTGGTGTCGGTCAGCCGGGCTGCGGGCATGCTTCCGATCAGTACGGTGGGAGAGCCCATGAGGATTGTATCGGGAGGGCCGGTGCAGGTCGCCGCATCCCCCATTCGCGCCGCCGGCAGCGCCCCGATCAGCACCGTCGGCGCCCCCGCGACAATCGGACCGCCGACATGGGGAACAACCCCCGTCACCATCGGGCACGTGTGCATATCGGTCATCCGGGCGGCGGGAAGCATGATTTCTGTTACGAGGTCGTGAGAAACTTGCAGAGCGTTTTGTGGACTTCCTCCGGCCTGGCCGAAGCGGACGCGAGCAGCACCGCGCCCGCGACGCCCTGAATATACAGCCCCTCGGGGACGGGCGCCGGGGGGAGGCCGCTTGGCGCCAGGCTGCCGCCGCTCCAGAAGGCGCCCAGCGCGGCGAAGGCGGCGGCGCCTTGATGGTTCAAAGCGGCGGCGGCGGATTCGGCCGCGCGGCGGTTCTCTTCCGTGGGATCGTCCGCCCACTTTTCCGCCGCGTCCAGGGCGGCCGCGTCTGCCGGACGCGGCGACTGGCCTGCCATCTCCCGCACGCAGCGGACGGCCCAGCGGACCGCATCGCGGTTGGACAGCTCGGCGGCGCGCATTCGCACGGCGTCCGGCGTAAGCCCTGCGTTCAACAACAGCTCGATGAACTGATCGACCGTCTGTTCCGCCGACAGCAGCGGGTTGGCCGCTTCGGATAGCTCAATCCGCGCGGCGACATCCGCCGCGGTGGAATCGCCCCCTGCGGGTTGATTGGCGGCCGATTCCGATCTTTCCGCGGCTTCGGCGCCGGCGGCGGAGCGAAGGGCCGCGCCTTCGATCTGCACGTGAAAGACGCTGCCGCCCGCCGTCAGCCGGTCGCCGTCGCGCAGCGACGACTCCGCCGCGCCTTGGCCGTTCACTTGCAGCGGGGCGTCGCCCAACCTCTGAACGGAGCACCCGTCGAGGTTGGCCTCTACGGCGAAGTGAACGTCCGCCAACTGCCCATCGGCGGGAACGGCGAAATCCGCCCACTCGGTGCGGCCGACGCGCGCCGTCTGACCGGCGGCCAGGAGAAAACGCCTCCCCACGGCGGGACCTTCCACAATCTGGAGAATCAATCGCACGGTGCGCGACTCCTAATTAATCATCACGACGCCCCCTTTGACCGTGGCCATGCCCGAGCCGTTGATTTGCGTGACGGCGCCGGCCACCTCGGTTTGCGCCTGGCCTTGAACCTTAACCATCGTGCCTTGCACCGTGACGCCCGCGGGGTCAATTTTCACGCTGTTGGCGCCGACCTTCAGCTCGATCCCCTGCATCGCTTCGATCGAGATCTTTCCCAGGCTGGCCTTGATCGTGAGGTTGCCCATCTTCACCGTCAGGGCGTCGTTTCCCTGGCCGATCTCGACGGTGCGATTGCCCTGCTCGACCGTAAGCGCATCGTCCCCTTTCACCGTGACGGTGCGCTTGCCTTTTTTGATCGCGATCGACTCGTCTCCTTCCTTCACGGTCAGCGTGCGGTTCTTCCACACCTCGATGGTCTGGCTGCCGTCCTCCGCCTCGCCGCCGCCGACGACGAGCTTCTGGTTGTTGAAGATTTCGATGGACTGATCCCCCTTGTCCTTTTTCTCAAAGCCCACCTTGAGCGTATCGTTGTTCTCCACCACGCGATCGAAATCTTTCTCGGCGTGGAAGTAGATGTGCTCTTCATCCTTCTTGTCTTCGAACCGCAGCTCGTTGAATGTCTCTCCGTCCCCCTGCTTGGTGCTGCGCGACTTCAGGCCGCTTTGCGTCTGGTTGTCGGGAAGCGTGTAGGGCGGCATGTTGTCGCCGTTGTAGACCCGGCCGACGATGATCGGCTGATCGGGATCCCCCTCCAGGAAGTGCACGATCACCTCCTGTCCGATCCGCGGGATGTGCATCGCCCCCCACGTTTTGCCGGCCCAGACCTGCGCCACCCGCACCCAGCAGGAGCTGTTCTCATCCGACTTTCCGTAACGGTCCCAGTGAAACTGCACCTTCACCCGGCCGTATTTATCGGTGTAGATTTCCTCTCCGTCGGGTCCGACCACGATGGCGGTCTGCGGGCCTTGAACGCTCGGCTTGGGCGTGATGCGCGGCGAACGGTACGGCTCCCGGCCGTACTGCGCGGTGAAGGAGCACTGGTAGACGACCGGCTCGTCGAGGGACGCCTCGGTCTCGTAGGCGTTGTTCGTCAACTGGTGCGTGGCCGAGACAATCAGGTATTCGCGGTTCTGATCCTGCCGGGGATAGCCGTCCAGCGTGAACAGCGCTCCCGTCGCCAGGCCGCGGGCGTTGCCGAGGCCTTCCACGCGCTCGTACTTCGCTTGCAACTCCTCGAGACGGGCCTTCGCGTATTCTTTGCCCTCGGCGGATTTCAGGTAATCGCCGGGATAGTCGAACACCTCGTGCTCGCTTTGCGGGTGCGGCCGACTGATCATTTGCCGGGACTGCAGGTCC
>JAHWKS010000101.1 GCA_019347795.1 Planctomycetota bacterium
CGCCGCCGAGCGCCTGCTGCACCGCGTTGAGCAAGTCGGAGCGCTTGGTGGGCTTGGTGAGGCAGCGATCGATCTGCAGTTGCCGCAGCCGGTGGGAATGGTCCGGCCCGCCCGCCGAAGAAAGCATGATCAGCGAGACATCCTGCAGCTCCGCGCGACGGCGGACCTGCCGGGCGAACTCCAGCCCGTCCATCTCCGGCATCAGGTAATCGAAGAGCACCAGCGGAATTCTCTCGCCATCGGTCGAGCGCTGGAGGGCTTTCAGGGCCGCGGGGGCGCTCTCGACCGACTGCGGCTTCATGCCCCAGCCTTGCGTGATCTCGTGGAGAATTCGGCGGTTGGTGGCGTTGTCGTCCACGATCAGCACCGGCGTCCCCTCCAGGTTCGCCGGGGGGCGGCGCTTCGCCTCGCGATCGGCCAGCGGCAACTCGATGGTGAAGTGGAAGATCGTCCCCTTCCCCGGCTCGCTCTCGACCCAGATCTCGCCGTTCATAAGGGAAACGAGCTGCGTGGAGATCGCCAGCCCCAGTCCCGTGCCGCCGAAGCGGCGCGACGTCGACGCATCCGCCTGGCTGAAGGCCTCGAAGATATTCTTCTGCTTATCGTGCGGAATGCCGATGCCCGTATCCCGCACGGTGAAATGCAGCCTCACGCCGTTCTCGGTGTTCGCCTCGCGGGCGACCGCGACGACCACCTCGCCCTTTTCGGTGAACTTGATCGCGTTGCCGGCGAGGTTCACCAGGATTTGCTGGAGCCGGCCGGGATCGCCGACGGCCATCAGGGGAACGTCGGGCGGAATCCGGCAGGCGAGCTCCAGCCCCTTCGAGGACGCTCGCAGCGCGAGCGTTTGCACCGCGGCGCCGACGCACTCCACCAGGTCGAATTCGGCATTCTCCAGCTCCAGCTTGCCTGCCTCGATCTTCGAGAAGTCGAGGATATCGTTCAACAGCCGCAGCAGCGACTCGGCCGACTGCTGGAGCATTTGCAGGTACTCGCGCTGCTGCGGGGCGAGCTTCGTGCCCAACAGCAGCTCGGCCATCCCCAGCACGCCGTTCATGGGCGTGCGGATTTCATGGCTCATGTTGGCCAGGAACTCGCTCTTGGCGCGGTTGGCCGCCTCGGCCGCGTCCCGGGCGATTTCCAGCTCGTCGCGGGAGCGCGTGAGCTCGATTGTCGCCTTCTCCAACTCTTCATACAGCGCGGCCCGCGATTCGGCATGGGCGGCCCGCTCCTCGGCCTGCTTGTGCTTCCACTCCGCCTCGCGAAGGGCGATCTCCTGATGGTGCGTCTTCTGGTTGATCGCGTGGATGTGCCGCATCATTCGTACGCGGCGCACCAGCGACTTGATGTGGGCCAGAATCACCTCCATGTCCTGCGACTTGCTGACGAAGTCGTCGGCGCCCGACTCCAGCGCCTGCAGCAGCACGTGGCGGTTCTCCTGCCCCGAAAGGATCAACAGGCCCAGTTGCTTCTGGCGCTTGTCGGCCCAGGCCCGGGCGCGGCGGCAGACTTCGAAGCCGTCCATCTCCGGCATCACCACGTCCACGATGGCGATGTGGAACGTTTCCTGCTCGAGCATCGCCAGGCCTTCCGCGCCGGAAGCGGCCGTGGCCACCTGGAAGCCGCATTGGGTCAGGTGCTTGCTCAACTCGCTGAGATAGGTGCGGCTGTCGTCGATGGCCAAGAGCCGGCCGCCGCGGAGGAAAGCGTCGCGCGACTCGGCGTCGAAGTCCAGCGCCTCGGCCGGCAGCGCGGATTTCAGCAGGCCGGCGACCACCGCCAAAAGCTGCTCATCGGAGCCTTCCTTCGAAAGGAAGCGATCCGCCCCGGCGTCCAGGGCAGCGATGTGGTCGCGCCCCTTCTGGCTGCCGGTGAGCACGACGATGGGAATCACCTGCAGCGCCAGGTCCCCCTTCAGCCGCCGGCACACCTCGAGTCCCGACTGATCCCCCAGATACTGATCCAGCACGACCAGGTCCGGCGTGGACGCCAGGCATTGCTCCAGCGCCTCTTCGGCGGTCGCCGCATGGCGCACCGTATGCCCCGCCTCTTCCAGCAAGCGCCGGTAGGCGTGGGCCTGAACCCGGCTGTCTTCGATGAGGAGGATGTCCGACATAGCCAAGGAGGACGGTCAAGCGGGCTTCATCTGCGCCAGCAAGCTCGCGATTTGCGTCGGATTCAAAACGTGCTGCGCGGCGTCTTTGTCTTTCGCAGCCTTCGGCATGCCCCAGATGAGGGACGAGGCTTCATTCTGAATGATCGTCGTTCCGCCCGCCCGTTTCAACGCCAGGAGGCCCGCGGCGCCGTCGTCTCCCATTCCTGTCAGAAGCACGCCCGCGGCGTGCGGCGCCAGGTGGTCGCCGAGCGACCGGAAGAGCGGATCGCCCGAGGGAGCGTGAATGTCGGAAGGCTTCGCGACTTCCAACTCCATCCGCGCCCGGCTCCCGAGCGTGAGATGGCAGCCGCCCGGCGCCAGCCAGATTCCCGGCGTCAGCCGCTGCCCACGGACCGCCATCGCCACCGGCTGCGCCGAAGAGCGGGCCAGCCATTGGGCGAAGCCGACCTCGAATCCGCGCGAAATGTGCTGCACCAGCAGCACCGGCACGGGAAACGGCTGCGGCAATGCCGAGAGAATCTCCACCATCACCAGCGGCCCGCCGGTGGAGGCGCAGATCCCGATCGCGGAGATGGGAGGCAAATCGACCCGCGTTGGCCGCCGCTCCTCCGTGCGGGCGGGCCTCTCCTTTCGCGCGGGAAGCCTGGCGGTGGAGGCGGCGATCAGCTCTCGCCGCAACTGCGGGGCGATCTTCTCCAGGTGCAACAGCACCGCCCCTTCCGGCTTTTCGATGACCGACACGGCGCCCGCGTGATACGCCTCCAGCGCCAGGTCCACGTCTCGTTTCTTGAGCGTGGCGCTGGCCACGACGATCGGGACCGGCGTCTGCTGCATGATCGCCCGCGTGGCGGCGATGCCGTCCATGTCGGGCATGTGAATGTCCATCAGCACCACGTCGGGCATGTGCGTGCGGACTTTCTCCACCGCCTCCTTGCCGTTCCGCGCCTCGGCGATGACCGAGAATTCGCCGTCGGCGGACAACAGCCGCCGGAAGATCTCCCGCTGCGTGACGGAGTCGTCGACAATCAGGACGCGAATCATAAACCTTTCAGGATCAATCGGCGCCGGGCGACTCTTTCGCGATGCGGCGATAAACAGCCAACGCCCGCTCGAAGGAGGCGCGGGCGGCGTCACGCTCGGCGGGAGCGATCCGCTCCTCGCGGTTCTTCCAAAGCAGTTCCGTCATGGCGACGCACCAGCGGGCGCTGTCTCGCGAGGCGCGGATCGGCTTCTCATCGACGATCACGTTCACCGGGTTTGTGTGGAGCTGCGGGAAGTGCCGCAACGCCACCCAACTGCTGCGGTCGATGGGGATCGTGAACCGCAGCTTGTGCACGGCGCCGTCGGCGGGAACGGTCTCGCTCGCGACGGGGCGCCCGTTGACAACGATCTCCACCAGCCGCTCGCCGCCCCGGACGGTTTCCTCGCTGCGGGGGAAGTGAAGCAGCACGGTGTCTCCCAACAGACGCCGCCCGCCGGGAGGTTCGAGCGTCCCGTGCGCCACCGCCCGCGGCGTCTCGGGAGCGAAGGCGACTTCCGCCTCCACGGTCACTTCGCCCGGCTCGTCAAGCTGCACGTCGGAGGCGCCCGGCCGCTTTCCATCGACTTCAAACTCCAGGGCGTGAGCGTAGCCGTCGGAGACGTAGGAACGGCCCGCGGCAAGGCCTTCGCACCAGGAGTCGAAGTCGAGCGGGTGGTCGTCCAGTCGCACGTAGACGCGCCCTTGCCCGACGTTGCGGCTGCTCATGCAGGGGAAGTCGGTTTCTCCGCTCACCTTCAGCGGAAAGCCGCAGTTGAGGATGTGGTACCACGTGTTCCACTCCTGGATGCGGGCGGTGTCCATCGCGCTGATGAAGTCGCACACCCCTTCGGCGGTGCTGACGCAAATCTCCATCGCCCCCACGCCGTTCATCTCCGGCACAGCGAGATTGGGAAGCCGATCCGCCGCGCGATCATGACTGGCGACCAACTCCTCCTCCGACAACCGCCCATCGCCGCTCTTATCCGATGTCGCCAACGCCTCCGGCAGCAACACACTTGCGGTTTCGCGCGCATCAAGCCGGCGATCGCCGTCCCTATCCCCGGCCTCGATCAACCGCCGCGCCGCCGCCTGCGGATCAATATGCAGCCCGCTCGCCGAATGCGCGTACCCGGCGATGCCCCCCTGCTCCTTCGCCCACCGCATGACGGGCGTCGTCCACGTAGGCCAGCCTTTCGTCGCCGTCCCCTCCGAGCCGGGATACGTCTGATCCTTGAGGTTCAACAGACACACGTGCCCCAGCGCCTGCGAGCCAAAGCCGCTGATCTCCAGATCGTATTTTAGCAGCGTGAGCGGCTCGCTCACTTCGTCGGCCGTGGGGGCGAAGAACGTCCGCTGATGGTCGTAGCAGGGTCCCCACGTAAGAACGCAACCCACGTTGAGTCCCTCGCCTTTGACCTGCAGGAACATGTCTTGGGGCGTGACGCCTTGCGTGGGGACGGCGTAATGGGCGCAGCCGGCGGCGTGAATGTGATGATCGCCGCTGTAGAAGCCGTGCGCCTGCGGCTCGACCCATCGCTTCAGTTGGACGTCGAGCGTCTGCTCTCCCTCGGGGGAAACCACGAGCTGCTGCTCCCCCACGCGGTACTCCGGTCCGCGGCTGGACTGAATGGTGAAGGCGCCCGGCGGGAGGAGCACCCTCGCGCCGTCCTCGCGGTAGATGTGCGGCTGGAAGAAGAAGTCGGGCGCCAGGCGCTTCGGCTGCGGCGGATAGACGCGGCCGTGAGCATCGCGGATGAGGAGCCGCGCCACGGTGGGCCGACCGTCGAAGTCGCGAACGCGCAGCTTCACGGGCACGGCGGGGCGGACGTCGAAATCGACGACGATCGACTCGGCGCCGCCCGCTGCGTCGCGTTCCGCTTCCAATCCAAAGCCGATCTCGGCCTTCCGCCGTCCCGCTTCGCCGCTGTACGCGAGGGCGATCACATACTCGACTGCCAGTCCGCTCAATCGGGCGGTCATGGGAGACGCGGTGTACATCTCAAGCTGCAAAAAGCGGCCGGTCCCGCCGCCCCGATTCTCCCCCACTCGCAGCCCTTCTTGCTGCTGGCGCCGCATGCTCAACTCGGCCACTCCGCCGTACACCGGTCCCGACTGCGGACTGAAGATCCGCAGCGGTCTGGCGGCGCGGGCGCGATTCACCACTTTCACCAACTGCGGCGTGAATCCTGCTTGTTGCAGCACAATATCCGCGGGGCCGCGTTCGGTTGTCGCGCCGGAGCTGTCAATCGTGACGATGAAAGCCGCCTGCGGATCGAGAAGCTGCTGCAATCGCTCGGCGTCCATTTCCTTCGCCGCCGCATCCAGCGGCGCGGCCAGGTCGCGCGGCAACGGGGATCCCAGAAAGTCGAAAGCCTGCGCCAACCGCCGCACATTGGCCGCCAGCGGCTGTCCCTCCACGCCGACCACGCTCGGCTCATCGGCGACTGCGGAGCTGCTTGCAAGGCGCCAAAGCATCGCAGCCACCCAGGGAGCGCTGCGAACGTATCGCCGCCGAGACAGGAACGTGAGACTCATGATTCTCCCGATCCGAATCGCCTGCTCACGCGATGCGCAGGACGCGACATGCTTGCTCGTAGCTGGTTTCCAACTCCAGTGGCACGGCCACGTGGTCGCCCAGCCAGAGCGGCAGCGTCGGCAGCGGCCGGCCGACGGCGAGGCCGTGCATCCACGTTTGCAACAGCCACTCGTTATCCTTCTTCGCGCCGCGACACGTCGCCGCGTACAGTGCCGGCGGCCCGGAGGCGAGCGCCGGGTCGCTCTGTCCGATCAATTCCAGGAGCTCGCCGTACAGATTGAAGCGCCGCGTCGTCACGACGTCTACGATCGTCACCGATACCTGCTCGCGAAGCAAAGCAGCGCACCTGGCGACGAATGCCCCGCGGTGCTCGGGGCGATCTTTGTTCGCGGGGCTGACAATCTCGACGGCCGCCACCAGGCGGCGATCGAGATAGGTATCATAGACCCGCACCTCGTATTCGTCCTGGTCCGGAAGATCGCTCGCGACGGTCAGCGTCGGTTGGGGTGGAGACCAAACCGCCATTGAAACGCCACCCTCGGCGCCTTCCGAGGAATCCGCCTCAATTGGATCTTCATCAAACGACGCCACGTCGATCTCGAAGGACGCGCCGAGGTGGACGCGCGGGGCGGCGACGTAACGGCGAGGGAGCTGCTCGTTGAGCGCCATCACCATCACGGTCGGCCAGGCGCCGTGCAATTCATCCCACGACCGCTGAGCGCTCAGTGGCGGACGAAAATGGTCCCGCAGGGGCATCGTGATTCCTCCCACCCGCATTTTATTCGGCCGGCGCGCCTTCCGCAGCGCCCTCAAGGGCGTTTCGGACTCAACCAATACAGCGGCAGGCCCAACAGCAGCGGCACGATGCCGATCAGCGCCAGCGCCTTGGCGTAGACGAGGCTCGAATAGAGCATGTACGTGCAGGTCAGACAAAAGATGAAGGGCGTGAAGGGATAGAACGGCGCCGAAAAGGGGCGGATACGTTCGCGATCGATCCAGCGGAGTTGGAAGAGCGACAGACCGGTCAGCAAAAAGAACGCCCAAAAGACCGGCGCGCTGCCCGCCACCAGCGTCTCAAAGCCGCCGAAGTATTGGTCCCATGGCAGGCCGGCCAGCCCGATGGCGCCCAACGACGCATCCACCGCGCCGCGTCCCGCCTCGGTTCCCACGGCCACGATCAACAACAGCGTGATCACGCCTTGCGCCAAGAGAGACCACACCGGAACGTCGAGCCGCAGGTTCCATCTTCCCAGGAGCGCGAACACGCGATGATCGGCGCCCAAGGCCGCATACACCCGCGCGCCGGTGAAGATCAGGCCGTTGATGGCGCCCAGGGCGGAGACCATCACCAGCACGCTGATGGCCTTGCCCCCCCACTCGCCGACCGCGGCGGTAAGCACGTCGGCCGCCGGGGCGGAGGAACCGCGCAGTCCGTCAAATCCCAGCCCCATCAAGTAGGCGCCGTTGGCCAAGAGGTAAATGATTGTGATGCCGGAGATTCCCAGAAGCAGCGCCAGCGGGATATTCCGCTCGCGATGGCGGACTTCCGCGGCGACGAAGGCGCAGTCATTCCAGCCGCCGAATGCGTAGAGGACCATCACCATGGCGAATCCGAAATTGATCTCGACGATGCGTTCCGCCGGCCGCCACTCGCCGCTCCCCCAGCCGAAACCGGCGACAATAATTCCCACAAGCCCGATTACCTTCGCGGCTGTGAGTACGTTCTGCGCCGCTTTGCCGAACATGACGCCGCACAGGTTCAAGAGCGTCAGCGCCGCCACCGCCCCCGCCGCCAGCCACGCGGTCCAGCGATCGCGCTGCGCGGTCTCCAAGGCGGCCTTCTGGTTCTTTTCCTCCTCGCTGAGAACTTCGTCGCCCGGCGCGGTCGCGACCTGATCCAATCCGAACGTCGGCACGGCGTAATCGGCGAAGGCGTAGGCCATGGTTCCGATGCTGCCGGTAAGGATCACCGCCAGTTGCCCCCAGCCGAAGAGAAAGCCGACCCATCGCCCATAGGCCCGCGAGAGGTAAACATAGTCGCCGCCGATCCGCGGATACGTAGTGGCCAGCTCCGCGTAGCACAAGGCGCCGATGAACGAGAGCACGCCCCCCAGCAGCCACGCCCCCAGCCCCATCCAGGCGCTGGAGACGTTGGCGAACACCAGTTGCGGCGCCCGAAAGATCGCCACCCCCACCACGATTCCCACGATGATGCTCACGGCGTCCCACAACCCCAGGCGCGCGGGGAGCGCGTCGGTGGACTTCTCCGGCTTCGGCATAAGGCTCCTACTGGACGACCCGCACGCGGTGGTTGAGCGTGTCGCCAATATACACGCGCCCTTCGCCGTCCACACAGATCCCGTGCGGGCGGGCGAGCTTTGCCTTCGCGGCCGGTCGTCCGTCGCCGCCGAACCCGCGCTCGCCGCTGCCGGCGAGCGTCGTCACCACGCCGCTCTTGCCGTCGATCTTGCGGATTGCCTGGTTCTCGGTATCGACCACGTAGACGTTGCCGGCGCCGTCGAGCGCAATGCCCTTGGGTCCGTCGAACGTCGCCTCCTTCGCGGGTCGGCCGTCTCCGGAATATCCGCGCTTCCCGCTGCCGCCGACATGATGAAGCACGCCGTCGCCGAGATTCATCTTCCAGACGCTGTGCCCTTCGCGAAGGGCAATCCACATCACGCCGCCGGTGATGAAGAGCGCCCGCGGTCCGAGGATCGGATTGCCGCGGGCGGTCTGGCCGTCCTCGGGCAAACGCCGCTCACCGGTTCCGGCGATCGTCTCCACCGTCCCCGCGTCCAGGTCGATGCGGCGGATGCGGTGGTTGCCGATGTCGGCCACGTACAGGCCCCGTTTGCCGTCCAGAGCGATGCTGTGCGGCTGGCGGAATTGCGCCTGCGCGCCCGGTCCGCCGTCACCCGCGAAGCCCGCCTCGCCCGTCCCCGCCACGGTTGAGACAATGCCGGTCTTGGCGTCCACCCGGCGGATGAGGTGGTTTTGCATCTCGACGAAGTACATGTTCCCGGCGTCATCGAACCGCACCTCGTACGGCTCGTTGAGCCGGGCGTCGGTGGCCTGCCCACCGTCTCCCGAATAGCCCTTCTCACCGTTGCCGGCCACGACCTGCGCCTTCCGGGATTCCCGGTCGATCCGCCACACGCGATGATTGCGAACTTCCGTGACGTAGAGGTCGCCGCCGGGTCCGATCTCAACGCCGAAGGGATCGCCGACGTTCACCTCCAGGGCGGGACCGGAGTCGCCGTTGCTTTCCGGCCGGCCCGTTCCCGCAATCGTGTCGATTTGCGGCGGCGCAGCAATCGCGGCCGTCGCGAGGTACACCGTCACGGCGGCAACGACCGCGCGACCATCGTGCATCAAACTTCGGCTCCTCATCATGGGTTCCTCTTTCGTCCGCGTCTGGCTAGTTCGCCGGCGCGCTCCGGATCGAAATTCGGATTCGGCGCCGGCATGCGGGCGCCGACCTCTTCTCGCCAGGCGGCGAGGGCGGATTGCAGTTCTTTCGCTTTCTCCGGTTCCTGCGACGCCAGGTTCCGCTGCTCCCCGGGATCATCGGCGAGATGGTACAACTCCCGCCGGCCATCCTCGAAGAAATCGATCAACTTCCAGTCGCCGCGGCGGATCGCGCCGGCCGGGGTGCTGTGGTGATAGTGCGGCAAATGCCAGTAGAGCGAGTCGCGATCAAGCGTCGCCGCCGGATCCCGGAGCACGGGCGCGATGCTCACGCCGTCAAGCGGCTGATCCGGCGGCGGCGAAACTTCGGCCAACGCCAGCAGTGTCGGATAGAGGTCCGTCGTGATTGCGGAGATCGCACTCTCGGCGCCGGCGGGGATCACGCCCGGCCAGCGGGCGATGGCGGGAACGCGAATTCCGCCTTCGTAGAGCGTCCCTTTCTCGCCCCGCAGCGGATCATTCGACGTGACCACGCGGCCGTTCTGCTCGTGCTCCAGGCCGCCGTTGTCGGAGACGAAGAGGATCAACGTCTTCTCGCCCAAGCCGAGGCGATCGACCGCGGCGACGATGCGGCCCACGCTCGCATCCAGCTCCTCCAGCAGTCCCGCGTACTCCGGCAAACTCGGATAGCCGGGCGCCGGCTTCTTCGCCTGATACTTCTCCAACAACTCCGGCGTCGTGGACAGCCGAATGTGAACGGCCGCATGAGAAACCTGCAGCACGAACGGCTCCTCGCGATGCGACTCGATGAAGCCGATCGCCTTGTCCGTCAGAAAGTCGGCCATCCGCCGCGGCTTGTCTTCGCCCGTCAACCGCGGCGGCGCGACGTTGCCGTTGCACTCGAGGACCGTCTCCCAGCCCTGATCGCTCGGACCATAGCCGTCGCGGCCGAGATGCCACTTGCCGAAGTAGCCGGTCGCGTAGCCTCCGTCGCGGAGCCGCTCGGCGAAGGTTTCGACCTCCCGCGGCAGATGTGGCGCGACCACCGGATCGATCAGCCTCGCGAACGGCCGGCGATGCCCCGGACTGTGCTGTGTAATCCCAAACCGCGCCTGGTCCTGCCCCGACTGCAGGTTGGCCCGCGTGGGAGAGCAGACCGGCCCCGCGTAGAAGTGCGTGAACCGGAGCCCCT
>JAHWKS010000931.1 GCA_019347795.1 Planctomycetota bacterium
GGAGGGGGACGAACCGCAGGAGCTGGCCGACGGATTTCTCGCGATTCCCACGCCGGGGCACACCGCGGGGCATTGCGTACTGCTGGTGGGCGGCCGCTTTCTCTTCACCGGGGACCATCTCTCCTGGAATCGCCATCGCCGGCGGCTTTCCGCATCCCGCAGCCACTGCTGGCATTCCTGGCCGCAGCAGGTGGAGTCGCTACGGCGGCTGACGAACCATCGCTTCTCCTGGATCCTCCCGGGCCACGGTCAGCGCGTCCACCTGCCCGCGGAGGAAATGCAGCGGGAGTTGCGCTCGTACGTCGCCACGCTGTGACGCGTCAATCTACGAAGACGAACTCGTTGAGGTTCAGCAAGACGCGGCAGGTGTTCGCCAGGCCGAACTCGCGAGCATAGGCGGTCAGTTCGTCCTGCTCGGCGGGAGCCGGCGCGCGGCCGGTCGCGAGGCGGTGGCCCAGTACGACCTGCTCCTCAAGCGTGCCCGCCTCGCGCTTGAGCCGCGCGGCGAACTCTTCGGCCATGGCGAGCATGAAGCGGTTGTTGAGCATCGCCAGCGCCTGCAGCGAAGTGAGCGTCTCGTCGCGCTTCGGCGCCGACATGGACGGATCGGCGCAGTCGAGCGTGTTCATGAACGGCTGCGGCTGCGAGCGGACGAGGAAGCGGTACACCGCCCGGCGATCCGTCGCCGGATCGCGGGGGTCGTAGAGGTGATACTGGTAATGCGGCGAATGCTCGGGATGCTCAATGATAAAATCCATGAAGCTCGGCCCGCCCATCGCGAGGTCAAGCCGCCCCGCCGCCAGCAGCACCGCGTCCCGTATCTCCTCCGCCTCCAGGCGCCGCCGGTTCATCCGCCACAGGTACTTGTTCTCCGCGTCGAGGGAATGCGGAGTGCGGATTGCGGAATGCGGAATGGGCGGCGAGGCCGTTTGGCGATACACGCTGCTCAAGCAGATGAGGCGGTGGAGCGACTTCAGGGACCCGCCGCCGTCGCGGAACTCGACCGCCAGCCAATCGAGCAGTTGAGGGTGCGTGGAGAGCTGTCCGCCGCGGCCGAAGTCGTTCGGCGTGTCCACCAGTCCCCGGCCGAAGTGGTAGTGCCAGACGCGGTTCACGATCGACCGCCACGTGAGCGGGTTGTCGCGGTGCGTGATCCAGCGCGCCAAGGCCGCGCGGCGATGTCCTTCCTCGGCGCCAGGCGAAAGCTCGAACACCGCCGGCTCGCCCGGAATGAGCGGCGCCACGCCCGGCTCGACGGCCTCGCCGGGTTTGGTCACATCGCCGCGATGCAGCACAAAGATTTCGCGCGGCCCCAGCCCCGCTCTGCCGCGAAAGTTGCCCGAGCCTTCGTGCACGGTCCCTGCATAAACCAACTGCGGCGGCGGCAGCGCGTCCAGTTGCGACTCCGCCTCCGCCAGCGCCGCGGCCGCCTTCTCTCGCTCCGCGAGGAGTTCGGGTCCGACGGTCTCACGGAACAGCGCCTCGTATCGCTCTCGCAACTCGTCAGACGCCGGCGAACGCGGCTCGAGATTCTCGCCCGCCGCAGACGCCGTCGATTGCAGACGCGCCATCTCCTGCTCCAACTGAGCCAGATCCGGCGTTTTGCGATCCTCGATGCGAAGCTCGATCGCGGCGGCGTCCGCTTCGATTTGTTCAACGCGATCATCTAACTCGCGGCGCAGGCGGGCGATCTCCGGGTCGGCGTCGAACGGCCGGTCGGCCCGATCGATCGCGGCGAATACCGCCTGCAGCCGGTAATAGTCCCGCATCGTCACCGCATCCAGCTTATGGTTGTGACAGCGGGCGCATTGGATCGTCAGGCTGCAGAACGTGTTCATCGTGCTCGTGACCACGTCATCCCGATCCAGGTTGCGAGCGACCTTCCCGTCATACTTCGACTCGGGAACTTCAACGTGGCCGATGAAGTCCCACGGTCCCGCCGCCAGGAAGCCCGTCGCCACGATGCCGTCCCGCGTCTCCGGCCAGAGCACGTCCCCCGCGACCTGCTCCTGGACGAATCGCCGGTAGGGCTTGTCTTCGTTCAACGCGCGGATCACGTAGTCGCGGTACGGCCAGGCGTTCAGCCGGGGCTTGTCCTTGTCATACCCGTGCGTTTCGCCGTAGTGGACCACATCCAGCCAGTGCCGCGCCCACCGCTCGCCGTAACGAGGCGAAGCCAGCAGCCGATCGACCAGTTTCTCATACGCCAGCGGATCGGGATCGGCGATGAACCGCTCGATCTCCGCCGGCGACGGCGGCAGGCCGAGCAGGTCGAACGACAGGCGCCGAACCAACGTGCGGCGGTCCGCTTCGGGCGAAGGCGAAAGCCCCTGCTCGTGCAGCTTGGCGAGGATGAAGGCATCCACCGGCGTGCGAATCCAATCCGCTGCGTCCGGCTGCGGCGTCGGCGGACGCTCCAGCGGGCGCCACGACCACCAATCGGAATCGTTCACCCGCGCGGCCTCCAGCCGAAAAC
>JAHWKS010000932.1 GCA_019347795.1 Planctomycetota bacterium
TGGTTGTTCTGTTGGCGCTGGCGTGGCCGATCTATCGGGCGCTGGTGGAGACGAAGCAATCGGACCCGCGGCTGTACCGCCTCGCGTCGTGGCTCCGGCGGCGATTCGAGTCTGGTAAGGATGACCGGGAGGCCCCGGACCTGGCGAAAGACATCGAGCTTGCGCGGCGGCGCTCGCTGCGCCTGGCTTTTTACGCCGCCACGATCGGCATGGGGTTGTGGATCGCGGCCGGCGCGCTCTACCCGCTGATGCTGCCCCTCTCGTGGAACCAGGCCTTTCACTTCGCCCTTTCGCTGATCGTGTGCGGGCTGATCGTAAGCGTGTATCCGTTCTTCGGCACGGCGTACGTCGGCGTCCGCGTGTTCTATCCCGCACTGCTGACGGTGTCCCCCGCCCAGCCGCATGAGGCGCGCGAGCTGAACCGCCTTGTGCGAGAGACCGGCGTGATGCTGGTGATGACGGTGGCGGTGCCTTCCGTCGGCGGCCTGATGCTCTACGTCGGACAAAAGCTCGGCCTCGACAACTTCCTGGTCGATCTTTCGCTCGGCCTGCTCTTCGTGCTGGGCCTGGTGGGGATCTTCGTAGCCTTCTATATGCACCAGCGAATCCGGCAGGACGTCGAGGCGTTGATCGAAGCTGCCCAGCCCACCGACACCCACATCTCCCGCAGCACCTCGATCGTCTCCAAGACCGCAGGCTAACATCAACCCGAAGCGTCAGCGAGGAACGCCCGTCGAGGTGTTCTTCGCTAACGCTTCGGGCTACCATCAAACCGGCGACGAGGTTTCCTTGCGGCGGAAGAACGGGCGGCGAGGTGCGTAGTGGACGATCGCCAGCACGACCGCGGGGAGCGTGAGGGCGACGATCAGCTTCGGATCAATCAGGCTGCTGAAGCCTTCCTCGGCCACCACGTGGAGCGTCGGCAATTGGGCGCCGAGGAACACCCATATCGCGGCTCGCGGAAGGATGCCGACTTGCGTCGTCCACCAAAAGGTTTTGGCGGGCACGCCGGTGGCGCCGGCGGCGTAGTTCATCATGCTGTAGGGGGCGCCGGCCAGGCGGAGGAATAGCCAGTAGAAGGCGCCGTCCCGCTGCCAGGCCTGCTCCAGCCGCTGTGCGAACTTCGCGAAGTGCGATTTCACGTAGTCGAGGAATAGGTATCGGCTGAACAGGAATGTCAGCACCGCGGCGATGGTGAGCGCCACGTCCACGATCGCCAGCGACCTCCAGAAGCCGAAGAGCCATCCGCAGATGATCGCCTTTCCTCCCGTGCCCGGCGCCAGCGACGTCACGACGTAAAGTGCGAATGCGATCGCCACCGCCGTCGCGGGCCGGCGGTCGATCCAGCTTCGCAGCCGGTCTTCCTCCTCCGCAATCTGAGAAATCGACAGCGTCCCTTGTTGCAGCCAGTACGCCCACGCCGCCAGCGCGAGCAAGGCCACAACCACGGCCGCTGTCAAAAGTCGCCGTTTCACGGGTTCTCCTTGAAAGCCGCCGACCCGAAGCGCAGTTCTCTCCCACTGACGCCTCGGGCCACCATTTCATCGGGCCGCAACCGCCGTGCCAGGATGGGATTGCCAAAATTCGCGGCGCGCCGGTAAAAATGGGCTATGTCGGGCGAACACCTGGACTTATCGAGCGACCCGAACCCGCCCCGGCCGCCGCCGGCTCGCGGGTTTCTGGGCGTCCACTTCGCCTGTTGCGGTCTTTATTCCAGGGTTTACCTGAACCGGGAGGGGACGGAGTACGTCGGCCGGTGCCCCAAGTGCATGGCCCAGGCGAAGTTCGTAATCGGGGAAGGGGGGCACGGCGGGCGGTTCTTCAGCGTCTCTTGAGCCGGGCGGGCTTTTTGCGTACCATTTCCCGCCCGCGGGGAGGAACCATACGTGCTCGACTTCGACATCCAGCGATGCACGCGGCGATGCGCCGCCTTGGATCGCGAGTTAGCCCCCGGCGAGACGTTCTACTCGGTCCTGACGCAGCGGGGGGCGGATGTGGTGCGAATCGACTACAGCGAGGAAGGCTGGGGCGGCGCCCCCGAAGGCGCCCTCGGTTGGTGGAAATCGCAGATGCCCGACGCGACCGGGGCAGGCAAGGCCTCGCTGGCGCCCAGCGACGTCATCCTGCAGTACTTCGAGCAACTCGAGAGCGACCCGGACCGGCAGGACCTCCGCTATGTGCTCGCGCTGTTGATGATCCGCCGCCGCATCGTGCGACTGGAAAACACCGAGACGGATGAGCAAGGTCGCGAGACGCTGGTGCTGCACTGCCCGAGGAACGAGACGGAGTACCGCACGCCCGTCGCGCCGCCGGACGACGCCCGGGCCGCCGAGATTCAAACCGAATTGAGCCGGCTGCTGTTCTCGGATGCGTGATGCTTCGTGTACGGCTGTGGTCGGGCGTCAGGGGGTCAGGGGTCAGGGGTCAGGGGTCAGGGGTCAGGAGTCAGGGGTCAGGGGTCAGGGGTCAGG
>JAHWKS010000933.1 GCA_019347795.1 Planctomycetota bacterium
GCCGGGGAACTCCATATTCGGAAGCGCCGCCCTCCCCGCGAAGGATCCTGTGCGGATCGGCGTCGCCGCCGATTGGCTGGCGGTCGAAATCGCGCCCTGGAGAATCTTTCTGGCGATCGACAAGAAAGGGCGATTTCCCCGCGTGGACGACACGGTCCGCTCGCCTGACGACGCCGGGGCGGTGGTGCATCTCGCTGAAGCCGACGCAGCCTCCTGGCTGAGTCTCTCCCACGGCTCCCGGGGCGCGCAGAGCCATTTCAACCGGTGACGATCGACGCCGATCGCGAGGTGGTTGTGCGGGCAGCGGATCCTTCTCAGGCGCCGACCGAACTGGCGCTCTGCGGCGCGTCCCACGCGGGCAAAGAAATGCGGCTAAGCACCGACCGCAAGTATCTGGCGCGCGCCGTCGAACTGGGGTTCCGGGAACTGTACCTGTACGGCCCCGGCGTCCCGATCCTCTGCCGAGACGAGCGGCGGTCCTACCTCTGGGCCGTGCTGGAAAGTGAAGACGCGATTGGCCCCAACGAGGACGCCGTCCGCAACACCTCCCCCGCGCCCGGCGAGGCGCCGCCTGATTCGCCCCCCTCAACCCATGGACTCCAAGAAGAGGAGCAGAAATCGACGATGCCACGACACAGTAACGGACGATCGAGCCCGCCGAACTCCGCGGCGGCGAAATCCGAAGCCGCCCCCGAGCAGAGCGGCGCCGCCGAAAGCGTCAGCGTCGATGGGCTGATCAGACAAGCCGAGGAGGTCAAAAACTCGCTCCGCACTGCGGCTACGCAGGTGAGCGAGCTGATCTCCGGGCTGAAGCGCCACCGCAAGCACTCTCGCACGCTGCAGACAGCACTGTCGTCCATCCGGCAGCTGCAGTCGCTGGACATGTAGGCGAGGCGATCATGTTCCTCCAGCGCACGCCATTCGCGGCGGCTGCGCCCAGGCAGCCGCTGGTGGTCGCCTACAGCATGGGTGTGGACTCCACAGCCATGCTGATCGGCGTGTCGCGTCGGCCAAGGCCGTCGCAGAACACCACCCCGCGCGGCGTCCAGACGTAATCGACAGGAACCCAAACCGAGCCTTCGTAATACGGCGACCAGTATTCCGGCCGCCAGGCGTCATTGGCCCCGGCTGCGGCCGGGGCCGACGGGCGCTTTCTTTTAGCTATCAGAGTCTCGCAGCCGCGCCGTCTGCTGTCGCCATCGTGTCAGCGTCGCCCCCGCCGACGAGCGGCCCGCCGGCGCCGAAAGGCGCCGAAGGCGAGGTGGCGGTTCGGCTGGCGACGGATGTCCAGCCGCTCGGGATCTGCAAAGACGTGGGGATCGCTGTTGGCGGCCGCGAGGCACGCGAAGAGCATCTGGCCGCGGCGGATCGCCCGGCCGTAGACCTGGGTGTCCTCACGGGCGTAGTGGGGCTTGCTGACCTGGGCGGAGATACGTAACGGAGCAGCTCCTGGGCCGCCGAGTCCCCCAGGCTCCAGTCGGCGGTCAACTCCGCAAGCTGCCGGGGATGATCAAGGAGCGTGAGCACGCTGTGGGTGATCTGGTGGAGCGACCGCTTGCTCGATGGGGACGGCCGACATATCGACCGGCGGAGGGATTGGATACTCCAGCACGAAGTACTCGTGGCCTTCGTTTAACTGCCCGTGGCGCCAACGGAACCGATTGGCGTCCTCTCGGTCCGGCTCCACCTTCCGCGCTTGAGCCGCCATAACGTAGAAGAACGGCCCGGCCGCGGTCGGCGTGTTGACGCAGAGGTTCGTGAGCTTCGCCAAGCTCCCGAAGGCGGAATGCGGTAGGACGAAGTACGCGACATCATAGCAGAGCTGCGGCAGCGGCACGGTAGGTTTCGGCTTTCGGAAACAATCGAAGAACCCCAGTTGCGCCTCCGCCATAGGTGGCCGAACTTTTTTGTCAAATCGTGGCGTGCCGTGAGGGCCTCCGCTCAGCGACCGCCGGTAATACGAATCGGTGGCTTGCTGGCTCTGGCGATTCCCCGCAAGTTCTGTGTTGGCGCGTCGCATTTTTTCGCAAGTAGGTCAACTTGCCAAACAAAGCCGCCCGTGTCAGTAAAGAACAAATAAGACCGATTGTCTTCCCACCAGTCCTTCCACTGATCGACCGGGCTGGAGGGACTGGGGCCGCCCTTGACGTAGCGATAGAGAAGTTTCATGGCAAGAGGCTCGGGATCGTCGCTTTCTGACCAGGCGCCAATCGCCGCTGGAATGAAGCCGTCGCTATCCGGCGCAATTCCGAACGCTTCGGCCTCCTCGTCGATCACGAACTTTCCTCTTGCGTCTGCGTGCAGGAATCCTCGCTTCGTGCGGTACCACTCAGCCAGCTTTTGGCGATTCATACCATCGACCGACCGCCGCGTCTTTCCTCCCAGAAACCAGTCGAGATACCCATCCAGTTCGCGGTCCGAGCGGCTTATGAGTCTGTCGATGGCTCCTCGATCAAGTGGCCTGAACG
>JAHWKS010000934.1 GCA_019347795.1 Planctomycetota bacterium
TGCGTCAACGAGGCGATCGCCCGCCTGTGGGACCGCAGCGACTTGGAGGCGATCTTGCTGCCGTTGAAGAGATTGCGAAAACTTTGGGGCGTGACTTCTCGCAGGAAGTCACTTGGCTGAGTGAAGCCATTTCCGAGTACGGGCCACTGGATGGCGAAGATGGCGGGGAACGGTGGCGACAGCGGCGTTCGTCGGAAACGTGTGCATCCTCAATCGAATCAATCTTTGATGCTCTTCTCGAATGAAAACTGCCTATCAAACTCCTCTTCCTCCACGGCTGGCACAGCGTTCCCGGTGGCGTTAAGCCGACGTACCTCAGACACCACGGCCACGAGGTCATCAATCCAGCCATCGACGACGATAGACTTCGATGCCGCCGTCCGAACTGCCCAAGCCGAGTACGACCGGCACCGGCCGGCCATGATTGTCGGCTCAAGCCGCGGCGGGGCGGTTGCGATGAACATCGACAGCGGCGATACGCCGCTCGTCCTGCTTTGCCCGGCATGGAGGCGTAGGGAAGGCCGGTACAGCGGGCTGCCGCCATCGGCGCTGATCGAGGTCGGCACGGATCACCGGTTGGCGGACCCGGAGCCGCTGGCGGCGATGCTGCGGGCGCGCGTCGATGCGTGCGTGCCGGACTGAGGGAGTTGTGTTACGCTGAGGGCCGGCGGGCGAATCGACCACGCCTGGTGCGAGCAGCGCGACATGGTCGTCGATCTTGCCCTGCCGATCGGATCGAGGATCGTTGAGCGAATATGCGACGGAATAAAGTGCGTTTTGGTTTGGTCGCGCTGTTCGCGGCCATCGCCATCGCCAGCGTTCCGCTGGCGATGCTCCGCTACGGCCTGCAACGCAGGGCCGCGCGTGAATCGCAGATATTCTCGCTCCACGGTCGGGGTACGGCTGGCATGAGCGGGACGGCCGAGAAGCACCCTATTTACGGGTGGTTTCGGGAGGGCGGGAGGCTCGAAGCAATTTGCACGTTTTCGGCCTACAACTCGGACCTGACGGACGAGGATTTGCAACTCCTAGCCGGCCTTGAAAACTTGCGGCTGGTCGCTCTTAACGACACGAAAGTCACGGACGACGGGTTGCCGGTGCTGGCGACGCTTCCCAATCTCAGGTGGCTTCGCATTACGAGTTCGCTCATCACCGACGAGGGGCTGATGCACCTAGCCAAGTGCCCCAAGTTGGAGTCGCTCTTTATCGAGAGCGACAGCATCACGGATGAGGGGGCAGCGCGGTTTCGTCAGATGAGGCCGGATTTGGCATTCAAACCTGTCCGGCCGCTTCCATATCCGCCTCCCAAACGGCCGCTAAGCCACGGAAATTGGCGACGGCCCGCCGATGCCGCGGAAAACCGTGCGATCATTCTCGACTCGATCACCTACGAGCCGTTGAATCCTTGACCCTACGTGTGAATGCTCCATCCGGTGCGGCTGCTGTCCAGCCGTGCCGAGAAAGTGGGTCCGCCGACGCCGTTGTCGCCGGCCGAGGTATTCCAGCTTGCGGATCAGATCGGGCAGCAGGTGTCGCCGCTTGGCTTCCTCGACCTCCCGCACTGCGGATTCGCCTTCGCCACCAAAAACCCTGATCCCGCACGCACCAGAGCGGCGGACGCGGGAAGCGGCGTCCGCCCGCGGCGATGCAGGCGGGGATCGTGGACCGGCTGTGGCGGTTTGAAGATTTCTTTGAGGCGGTGTACGAAAGGGCTTAATGGCTGGTATCACTAAAGACGAAGCCGTTGCTGCCGCACGGGAAGCTGCGATCCAGCACCGAGTCGAGTTTGGCGAAATTGGCATCGCGGACTTCCCGTTCTACGTCACGAGTAACGAGGTCCGCTGCTCCGAGGACACTCCGCAACAGTACCACCTGCTTCGGGTTTTTTGGGCGGGACCCCCGGCTCTACATCCTGCATGGCTCAGCTCGATCCGGTCCTGTATCGAGCGGTCATTTGACCACCTTACCGCCAGCCGCTCTCATTTCCTTCTTCGCGTCCTTCCACCCCGCAAGCCAATACTCGTACTTTGCGGTGCCGATTTTGTCCCTGTACGGGTTTGCTCGCTCTGATCTGCCGAGTCGTGCGGCCTTCTGCCCTTGTTGGTACGCTGCCGACTCTTTGCAGCGCCGCTCTTGTTCGGCGCTCGTCGTGTAAGCCCATACATTTTCATCGGGTCCATCCCATCCGCGATTCCAATAGTAGGCTTGCCATCCGGCGGAATAGGGGTTCTCGCTTTTCGGCCGACCCGAGCGCGCCGCTCGTCTCCCTTCCCGGTACTCCTTCCTGTTTTCAACGTCGTCCAGAGGATTTGCTTTGCTTGGAGCCTTGCGGGCTGGCCTTACGAGTTCAACGGCTGCGGCAGGATCGGGGCTGTACTTTTCGATGAACTCGTCAAGCCATTCCGGTTTGAAACGGATTGACGAATGCTTGGCGAACTGGAGGAACTGAATCGTCGGGCCGTAGACG
>JAHWKS010000102.1:0-1124 GCA_019347795.1 Planctomycetota bacterium
CGATCTGATCGGCTCCTGGGTCAGCTCGATCGCGCGGGCCTTGTTCTTGCCGCGGCGGATGAAGCCCTTGACCTCCAGCGCCCGCAGGTGGCACATCACGCCGTTGGGGGAGCGAATGTTGAACGCTTCGCCGATGTCGCGGACGGTGGGACCGTAGCCGCGCTTGCGGATGCCGTCGCGAATGAATTCGTAGACGGCGAGCTGTTTATCCGTGAGTTGATCAAAAGTTGACACTTGTTCGGCCTCCAATAGCAGGGAAGAGATCCAATCTGCTTTAAGTATAATATACGCGCGTACATAGTCAATACGTTTGTACAGCTAATCCTCAAAATTTTTTCCCGTTGCCGCTCCGCAGGCGCCTGAAGGGGACGGTTTACCGCCGGCAAGTCGCGCTATTTGATTGAACCGGCAAAACGCGACAAGCCGAATAGTTATTCGGAGTCTGCCAAGGAACGGGGCCGCGGAAGCCGAACGGGGTTGAGAGGGTCGGGAGTCTTTTTCGGCCAAACCGGTTCGCTGTGCCTTCACCGCAAGGGCCGAAAAAGACTCCCGACCCTCGCCTCCCCGCGACGCTGCGCGCCGCCGCCGGCGCCCGACCGGCAAAGCGAGGTGTCGGCGAATCCATCGGCTCGCTATAGTTACGCCCCACGATTGTCGGCCGTCGTCCGGATTGCTTTATGCAACCCCTTATCCGACCCATGCTTGCGCTGTGCGTCTGCATCGCGGCGGCGTGCGCGGCGCGGGGACAGGAGGAGCTGCGGCCGCCGAGTTCGTCGGATGAATTTGCGGAGGAGGCCGCGCCGGAACTGCTTCCGGCGCCGCTGGATTCGGCGCCTGTCGAGGGGTTTACGGACCTGGCCGGTCCGCCGCCGTATCTGCCCGAATACCATCTCGACGTTTTGCTGGAGACGAAGGCCCGTTGGGCGAAGGTGCGACAGACGGTGCGGTGGACCAATCCCGCCGCCGTTCCGACGGACCGTTTGGTGTTCCATGTCTATCCGCGGCACAAGCCCGATGAGAAGCTGCTGGCGACATATCAGCGGACGTTGGAGTCATTTCGCGTCGATCCCCGCGAGGCGATCGACGCGGTAGGACGCCGTGTTCGCGTGAAGTCCGTCAGTTCG
>JAHWKS010000102.1:1224-10154 GCA_019347795.1 Planctomycetota bacterium
CCGCGAGGCGATCGACGCGGTAGGACGCCGTGTTCGCGTGAAGTCCGTCAGTTCGGGCGACGGGCCGCTCGAGTTCGACTTCCACTCGCAAATCGACACGCTCTTGATCGTCCGTCTTCCCGCGCTAGTGCTGCCGGGCGAGACGGTGGAGGTGACGCTCGACTACACGCTCGACATCCCGCCCGTGCAGGGCCGCTTCGGGCAGTATCATGGCGTGACGAGCCTCTTGAACTGGTACCCGATCCTGGCATACTACGACGAGCACGGCTGGGATGACGCGCCGTACATCGCGTGGCATCAGCCGTGGCTCAACGAGGCGGGAAACTACACGGTGCGGCTGACCACGCCGTCCGATGAAAAGGTCTGCACCGGAGGCGAACTGCTCAGCCGGCGCGTGGATGACCACGGCTACCAGCATCTATTGATCTCGGGATTCGGGCTGCGCGACTTGGCGATTGTCGCCAGCCCGCGATTCGAAGTGCTGGAGACAGAGTCGTGCGGCGTGCGGGTGCAGGTGTTCGCCTTTCCCGAGCATCGCTACTACGCCGAACTATCGCTCAACACGGCGGCGGAGTGTCTGGAGCTTTATTCAGACTGGTTCGGCCCGTATCCGCACGCCGAGTTCAAGGTGGCCGAGTCGCACTTCGGCTGGAACGGGAACGAGTCGTCGGGAATGATCCTGATCGACCAGCGGGTGTTCGACGCCCCCAAGCTCGCCCACCTCTACGTGGACAGCCTGGTGGCGCACGAGACGTGCCATCAATGGTGGTACTCCACGGTCGGCACCGACGGCTTCCGGCAGACGTGGATGGATGAGGGGCTGGTGTGCTATCTGACGTCCTACCGCTCCCAGCTCAAGCACGGGCCGAATCCGCCGATCTTCGACTGGCCGAAGAAGCTCCGCTGGCTGCCGAACATCCGCTACCGCACGCTGCAGCACAACGGCTATTACCTGTACCGGGGACGCGGCGGGCATGGACATACCGTGGCGCCGCTGCCGGAGCTGGAGCACGTCCATAACTTGTTCTTCCTGGTCTACGACCGGGGGAACAAAGTCACGTCGATGATCCATCAGCGGCTGGGCGATGAGAAATTCTTCGGGTTTCTGCGGCTGGTGTACTGCAAGTACCAGTACCGCATTCTCCGCGTGGAGGACTTTCGCTGCGAGCTGGAGGCGTTCACCGGCGAAAGCTGGCAGGCGTTCTTCGACGACTGGCTCTACTCGCCGAACCTGACCGATTGGAAAGTGGCCGGCGTGCGGGTCGAGCCGCACGGGCACGGCTACCGGACGACGGTGAAGGTTACGCAGCGCGAGAAAATAGCCGAGCCGGTCGAGATCAGTTGGATGGCGGACGAGCACGGTCCGGTGGAAGGCCGCGTGATGCTGGAGCCGGAGGCGGACGACTACGCGGTCGGCGACGCGGCCGTTTCGCGAACCGGCGAGCACGAGTGGACGGTTGCCTTTCACAGCCCGAGCCGGCCGAAGCAGATCGCCATCGATCCGGACTACTGGGTTCTCGACGGCGAGCTGCACAACAACCGCTGGCGGAAGACGCCGGAGGTGCGGCTCACCCCGCTGTACACGCCGCTGGATGAGACGCCGCTCATGCAGCCGCTGGACCGGATCGGGATTGCGGTGGGACCGGGCATCGACGCGCTCGCTCGACCGGTGGTGCGCGGCTCGATCGTTAAGCTGCACGAGTTTCGCGTCTCGCCGTTCCTCGCCTACACGCCGCAAAACAACGACAACCAGCTTACGGCGGGCGTGGACGCCATCGTCTACAACCTGCCGGTCCCGAACTGGTCGGTGGGGGGCGTCTATGAGCACACCCTCGCCAGCGATCTGATTAACGACCCGAACGACCAAGGACGGCTGTTCCTGCGGTGGGACCAGATTTACACGACGAGCATGCTCTACCCGAACCTCAAGTATTGGGAGTTCTTCGTCCGCTTCGGCGATAACTTCTATCCCTACGAGGCGACGGCGCCGTCACCGGACCCGGCGATTGAGAACTACCGCGACATCCGCGCGGCGGGCGTCTCCTTCCACGCCGACTCCCGCATGCCGTACTGGAACCCCGACACCGGCCTGGCCTTCGACGCCACCTATGAGTACGGCTTCCCCGCATTCGGCGAGGGTGAGACATTTCATCGGGGATGGGCGCAAGCCTCGGCGGTGCGGCGATTGGCTCACGGGCTGGGACCGTTGCTCTCGAAGACGAAGCTGGCGGGGCGGGTGTCGGCGGGTCTGGCGGGACCGGACAACGGCGAGCACTTCCGCCTCGGCGGCCCATACCGCCTTCGCGGATTGAGGCGCGAAGAGGTGAAGGGAAACGCCTTCTGGCTGGCCAGCGGCGAATGGCGCGTGCCGCTCCGCGAGGACCTGGACATCTCGCTCTACGACAACGTCGCGCAGCTCCGCTCCGTGTACGGCTCGATCTTCTACGACGTGGGCGAAGCGTTCCTCCTGGACGATCCGCTGGGGGTGGAGCACGCGATCGGGACGGGCCTCTACTTCGACATTCCGCTCTTCAGCCTGGTGGAGAACTTCACCTTCCGCGTCGAATACGCCCACGCCCTCCGCCGCAGCACGGACGCCCTCTGGGGCGGCTGGTACTTCGCGTTTTAGATGCGGCGGAGTTGGGAATCGCATAGAATAGATATGCAGCGGATCGATGTTGACATAGCAAGGCTGATTGCTCCGCCGTCTCGCCCTCAGCCCGATCCAGGCAAACTTCAGAGACACGGACCGTTTGATTGGAGCAAGTACACGCCGATTATTGTGGAAACGGACGGTATACGGTTTTGGTTGATGGATGGCATGACCCGCGTTGAAAATGCTCGTCGTGCGGGAATCCCGCAACTCCCGGCCTACGTTTTCCTGCGGAGATGACATGATGGGCGATCTCGACTACGCCTATGCCCAATTGTTGCAGCGCGGCTTCCTGGTCCTTCGCCAAGCCGTGGATTCGGGGGATCAAGATTGGGTTCGTGCGGAAGTGGCGTTCCTTCACAATGTTCCAAGTCTCATCGGCGAAGAGAACGTGGAGCGCCATCGATATTTTTGGAACGAAGAACGACGCCACTATCTCGATTGGATCGCCTCCCAAGGCTCCGAGGCAGTCCGGTCTCGGATGCGGACTTACTACGAGCCGCTTTGGAGCGAAATGGAGCCGTTGGTCCTGGAGCGGCTGCAAATGGCAGATCGCAGTTGACCTGAGCACCACGACGCAGGCATGAATACAACTATCGCTTTCATCGGCGCCGGGCAGATGGCTCGGGCTTTGGCTCAGGGGTTTGTGCGGGCCGGGCTGGTTGAGGAAGAGGCCGTGTCGGCCGCGGACCCGTCCTCTGCGGCGCGGGAGACCTTTGCGGAGGTGCTGCCGAAGGCGTGGCTCACCGAGTCGAACGCCGACGCCGTCCGCGGGGCGGATGTGATCGTGCTGGCGGTGAAGCCGCAACACGCGGCGGCCGCCGCCGCGGAGATGCGTCCGGCGCTGGAGGAGTCGAAGCTGGTGGTGTCGATCGTCGCCGGCGTCACGATTGCGACGCTGGCTGAACAACTGGGAACGTCGCGTGTGGTGCGCGTGATGCCAAACACGCCGGCCCTGGTCGGCGCCTGCGCCGCCGGCTTCGCGCTGGGGAAAGGAGCGACAGCGGACGACGCCCTGCTCGTCGAGCGGCTATTGAGCGCGGTGGGAGTCGCCTTCCCGGTCGATGAGCGGCTGCTGGACGCGGTCACGGGGCTCTCCGGCTCGGGACCGGCCTATGCGTTTGTGATGATCGAGGCGCTGGCCGACGGCGGCGTGCGTATGGGATTGCCGCGAGACGTGGCGCTGTCGCTGGCCGCCCAGACGCTGCTGGGCGCCGCGACGATGGTCCTGGAGACCGGCGAGCATCCCGCGATCCTCAAGGACCGCGTCGCCAGCCCGGGCGGAACCACGATCGCCGGCCTCCAGACGCTCGAAGATCGCGGCCTCCGCGGGGCGCTGAGCGCCGCGGTCGAAGCCGCCGCCCGCCGCTCCGCCGAACTGGGAAAGTAAGCGCCGAAGGAAAGCAATCGACAGCCGCAATGTTCTGCATTATCGACGACAAGCACGTCCCGCTCTTTCGGATCGTTTGGATTTCCGACGTTCCCCATTTCTGCGGCAGTGAGGAGTGCCTTTACGAAGGCCGCTACGAAGTTCGGCTGGAGGCGCAGGAATCCGTCTTCGCCAGCCGCGAGGAGCGCGACGACTGCCTGGAGGCGATCCGCCTGTGGCAAGTCGGCGAAGAGGAGGAGGAGTAAGCCGCTACGGCGTCGCTGCACGGCGTTGTTGCCTCACGGCCCCACGTGCTCGATCACCTCGCCGCTCAATCCCTCGGCCGTGATGCCGCCGCGTGGGATGCCGCGGTCGATGATCTTATCGCCGACGCGGTAGTTGTGGAACAGAAGCGGGATGCCTTCGCCCAAGTGGCTCATGGGCGTATCTTGCAGGTGGATGTGCAGGTGCGGCTCGCTGGTGTTGCCCGAGTTTCCCACGCGGGCGAGCACTTGCCCCTGCACGACGCGATCCCCCGGCTCGACCGCGATTGAGCCCGGCTGCAGGTGACAGAGAAACAGGAACTGGCCCGGGGCCACGTCGAGCACGATTTGATTGCCGCCTGCGGGATACCCGCCCAGGACGCCGATCGGCGCGTCGCGGGCATCAATATAGGTTTCCCGCACGACGCCGTCCGCCGGCGCCAGCACGTCCATGCCGTAGCAGTAGTAATCCTCCAGGCTTTGCCCGTCGCCGCGGTGGGTTCGGCCGTCCTTGGCGACGACCAGGTCGTACGCCCAGCGCTGATCGGCCGCGACGACGTGGTAATTCACATCCGGCGTGGCGCCGCCCCAGCCGACGGTGACCGGACCCTCGAGCGGAAGGCGGAAGGCGATCTCGCTGGGGGCGTCATCGTACGAGGAAGGATAAACCCGAAAAAATGAAGGGGAACAGGCCAGTAACAGCAACATGCCGAAGCCGATCGCCCGCCGGCGAGTCCAGAACGGCCGGCGCACGGCGGAGGTGATCGCCGCCGCAATCGCCAGCAACCCCGCCATCCCCCACCACAACAAGCGATCGCTGCCGAAGAGCCAGCACACCCAGCCCCAGCTCCCCGGCCGGAATTGCGGCACGAGGAAGAGCACGACTTGCACCGCCAGGAGAAATCCGGCAGCCCAATGCCACCACTCAAAGCCGCGCTGTTTATCGGGCTCGGTCATCGTACGCACTTCCGCCGCGGAGCCCTTTCCAGAATTGAGCGGGAACTTGCTCCCGGATTTGGTATCGTCGGAGGTAGTCGCGGTGACGCGGCGTGTCGGGGTATGCATCGGTAGGATACGGATAACTCGGCATCGCCGTGAACGGGAGCGGTTCAACGGTCTGGCCGTACACGGTGTTCAGATCGGCGTCTTTATCCCAGCCGACGTTGTGGAGCAGGAAGTCGCGACGCCAGCCGGCGGGCGGCGCCTCCGGCGCGGCGAACTCCAGCTCCAACGCGTCGCCGGCGCCCATCACCACCAGCAGGTCGTCGGTCGCCGTCAACAGCGGCCGCACGTCGCCGTAACGGGTGAAGCGGCCCTGCATCGGCGGCCAACGCGGCGTCTGAGAGACTTTGTGGAAGTCGTACACCTCCGGCGAGTTCGCTCGCTTGGGAAGCGGCTGCGAGAAGCCGCGGTGGTAGAGGTGGGCGGTCGTGAGCTCGAGCGGCGTCAGCCGCAGCGGGGCCGGCTTTTCGTCTACCGTGAAGAAGGCCTCGTCCCAGTAGATCTGGGCGGTGGTCTGGATCCGCACGCGGTAATCGTCGGCGAGGAACGCACCGGAGAGATCGACCGCGATCGTCTTCGTCTTGCCGCCGGGGAAGCCCATGTAGGGCATGGCTTCCCGCCACCGGCCCTCCGCGTCGGGAACCCAGAGGGACGGAGGGCGCGGGGCGTCCAGCCCCTCGTCTTGAGCGAGCGCGATGTTGAGCGAAGTATCGGTCGGATAAATCCACCCGGTCAGGAACAACACAATCCGCTGCGGATCGTCCAGCGCTCCTAAGTCCAACTCCAGATAATGCGGCTCGGCCAGTCCCTGGCGAAAGGTGCGATCAAACCCTTTGAGATAGTCCCCATCCCGCTCCGCCACCTGCGAGAGCACGTCGCGTCCTTGCTGGTCGCGCGCTGCGACCGGGCGGCGGCGCTGGCGAACCGTGTGCACCTGGAACGCCGCAATCTCGGCCGGGCCGACCTTCTCATTGGAGAAGATCTCGACGTCTGCCGGATGATCGACGGCGATCAGCTCGACCCGATCAAAATACCCCGCCTCCCACAACTCCTCCGTCACCTGGAGCCGATAGCGGCCGTCATCGGCTTGCAGTTTCTCCCCCTCGATTTTGAGATACTCCCACGGCCGATCGGGAGCGATCACGCCCTCGGCGAACTGCAGCCCCAGCGGCGCCGCCCAGAGCAGATCGGTGAAGAACTCATACCGCCGGCCGTTCCACGTGTAGACGTACGGGCAAGAACCTTTGAGGGTCATCCGCTCGCAGATCGTCTGGCCAGCCTGCGGCTCGAGCACCGTCTGCGGGACGCCGTTGGTCCAGACGACGCGCACCACGTCCGCCTGCGCGCGTTCGCCGAGGCCGAAGTGCGTCGTCTGCTCACTGACGACCTGCGCCTGATACATCGGCCCGGCCTTGAGCTCCATCAAAGCGCCAATGCCGTAGCGGTTCATGCGGCCGCTCTGGGCGTCGTCCTGCCCGCGAAGCCGCACGTCGATCCAGTGGTGACGATTGCCTCCGTCGTTATCGAAAGCGTGGAGTCCGTTTCCGGCTGCGACGACCAGGTCCTGATCGCCGTCGCCGTCCAAGTCGCCGACGGCGACGTCCCGCACCTGCGGCGGGACCGGACCCGCGAACACTTCGGCCACTTCGAATTCCCCGAGCGGGCCGCCGCGGAGGACTTGCACTCCCGACTCGCTCCAAACCACCAGATCGCGATGGCCGTCGTTGTCGTAGTCCCAGGTGCGTACGCCGGCCGCGGGCTGCTGCGTCAGCGCGGCCATTTCCAGAAGTTGCACGACCCCCGGCTGGGGCGTGATGGACCGAGCCAGCCGCACGCCGGGCTCGCCCGCCGCGATCATGTCCCAGGAGACGTTTCCGTCGGTTTCCGCGACCGCCAGCGCCGTTGCGGACTGCAAAGGATGGAACGGCTCATCGAAGTTCCGCCAGCGGAGTTCTCCGTGCCGCAGGTTTTCAAGGTATCCCAGCGGCGCATCCGGGCCGGCGAGGAGAATGTCGAGATCGACGTCGCGATCCCAATCCACCGCGGTCATCGCGGTGAAACGCTCATTCTCCGGCACTCCCGTCGAGCCTGCGCCGGTTTGAGCAAACTGCATATCGCCGACGAACGCCCACAACTGAATGCCGGCGTCGGTCGCGAGGATGAGGTCCAGATCGCCATCATGATCGAAGTCCGCCAGCTCCGCTGCCGTCGTCGCCGCGCTTGCCAACTCCGGCGCCTGTTCGACGGCCTCGAGCGAGATTTCGCCGGTTGCGGAGTCCAACACCGTGCGAAACACGCGGACGCCCGCCGGTCCGTAGGCGACGAAGTCGGGCGTCGCCTCATGGCAGCGAGGGGAAGCGTTGGTCGGGTCGGTCTCCTGCGGATCGATCGCCTGTCCCTGCGTGTCACGATCGAGATCGGCCGTCAACAATCCGGTCATCCCCTCGGGAACCGGAGCGGACGCCGCCAGGCGCCACGCCCCGTCATCGCCGCGGCTGTAGATTTCCAGCGAGGCGTCGCGCAGCACGGCGATGTCCGGCTTCCCATCCAGGTCCACATCCGGCAGCCGCGCCACTTTCGCATCTTCGACTTCGCCGATGGGCCCTTCCAGCGGAATCGCGCGGAGCGTCACCGGGATGGCGTCCGCTGCGGGGCCGGTCAGCGGACGATGCTCGCTGCAGAACGATTCGCTGAACTGGTGCAGGACGAACTCCAGCGGATGCGGCGCAATTCGCCGCCGGTCGCTTTGGGCGAAGTCCTCGGGACGGATCAGGTTGGCGGCGATGCGGAGGTTGCTCATCGCCTCGCTCCACGCCCCGCGCTCGACCGCCGCCTCCGCCTTATCGAGAAAGTCGGATAGCTCGACTCGCGTGCGCTGGCGGATTCCCGCCTCGATCGGCTGCACGGCCTCCTTCGCCGCCTCCAGCGTGGCGACCATCTCCGGATCCTGCGCCTCGGCCTGCGCGAGTAGCCAGTCCGCCAGCAGAAACAGGTTCTGCGGCGCCAGCCGATACGCCTCCCCGAGCGCCTGCCGGCCTCGCGCCTGCACCTGCGGGTCTTCCGCGTCGCGGGCGGCCGCGTACATCGCGTACGGCACGAACGCCGACTCCGGCGCCAACTCGGCGGCCTTCTCCAGCATCGCCAACGCGCGGGACAAATGCTCCTCGGCCTCCTCGGGCGATACCGCCTGCGTTCTTTCCGCGAGCGCGACTTTCGCCGCCAGGTAGTGCGCTGCCGCCGACTCCGGCTCGATCTCCAGGAGCCGATCGACCGCCTGCCGGGCCGACGCCGCCTCAATCTGACCCGACTCCAAGCTCATTAGCCGGGCGATCGCCAGGTTCCGCGCCGGCAGCGGCTCCTCGGGCAGCTCTTCGGCAAGGCGGGTGAGCAGCTCATTCGCCTGCACGGCCTGTTCGTTTTCCAGCCGTCCCACGGCGAGGTGCTTCAATTCGAGCAATTCGCGGCAACGCTTCAGAGAGAGTCCCTCACCATCTGTCGGCGGCGCCGGCTCATCGCGGTCGCCGTTGCGCACCCCCCACACCACCGCGAGAAGGACAAGCCCGGCGATGGCCAGCGCTGCCGCAAGCAGAAATGTGCGGCGGCTGCGGCCGTCGCCGCGCGGGGCGCCGGGGGTCGGCGAGTC
>JAHWKS010000103.1 GCA_019347795.1 Planctomycetota bacterium
CCCCGGCCGCCGCAAATCACGCACCACAAGATAGCGAACCGTGTCGTGCACCCGGAAACTACGGTCGGGGGGCTGCCCAACGCGAGCCGCTCGGTCGCATCCAGATCGATTTCGTTGGAAAGCACGCGAACGTTCACGCGGCTCCCGTTGTCGCCGTCGAAATTCAAAAGCTTAAATACGAGCAAGCCCTCATCGTCGAAGGCGTCCGTTACGTCGATTTCCAGGGTTGAGCCGTCAAATCGCACCGGTCCCAGTGGGAAGTCGGCTTGTGCCCCGGAGAGCGCGAACAGCGACGTTCCATCTTCTCCTCGGTCAAGCAGCGTCCCGGGGAAGTCGGCGCTTTCCAGGAATACCAGCAGCGTGTCTTCCACAACGGCGGATGTGTCGGATGAATCGAAGCGCGCGTCCACGTCGATGCGAAGCGTGCGTCGCCCCTCGTCCTGCCCCAACTCCACCAACTCCTCCGCCTGCACCAGAAACTGCTCCCCTTCGGATAGCGAGATCGTCCCTTCCGGCAGCGAAGTTTCGAGGGTGAAAGGCACGTCGAACGTCGCCACGGCGCCGCCTTGCGTTTGTGCGATCAACTCCAGCGTGTGGGGACCATCAGCCGAGCCGTCGTTCGGCAAACCCGGATCGAACGAGAATGCGCCGTCGCCGCCGAGCTGTATGAGAAAGATGCTGCCGCCGTCCAACCGGCCGACGAGTCGCGTCTCTGGCGTAAGATTCTCGGAGACGGCGCCGGCGATCGTGGCGTCGGAGCTTACTCCATCGCCCGGCGTTCCATCATCGTTGGCGAGCGCGGCCTGAATGGTAGGGGCCAATAACCCGGCGCCGTCTCGCAAGGGCGCGACGACGAGCAGGAGGTCATTCAACGCGGCGACGTCATCGCCGTTTACATCAACAAACGGCGGCGTCGTGAGCGGCGGGTCGATCGCCTGCGTCAGGTCGTGTTCGATGCCGAAAGTCCGCAGGTGCGTCACCACTTGCTGCAGGTCCGACAGGGAGATAAAGCCCGAGTCGTCCACATCCTCTGGAAGCACCGGGTTCTGAAAATCGCCCACCAGGAGCCGCCGAGCTTCCAGCGATTCGATACGAGGCAGACGCGTGCGGCCGAAGGAGCGACGGCGCCGCGGAAAACGACGGCGCCGGGGACTATCGAGAAAGGGCTTCCACATGAGAGAAGTTCCGGCAGGAAAGGAACGTGATCTCTCCGCGTTCAACGCAGAAAGAAGCCGATTAGCGAATGGGCCGCGCGCCGGCGCCCGTTATCGTTCCCGAAGCCGATTGCGGCGCAGTGGACCATCACTGGCCTCGCTCATCGGAGCCGAAACCGAATTCGAGGATAACCAGCAGCTACAGACAAGACAACCATTTTGGCGCAAATTCGCTTTCCGACGAGGGGGATCGCAAACGTGCTGCAGAGGGACTCGAAGTAGAATCCCTACTCCATCGGCGCGAAGCCGCGGCGCATTGTGTTTTCGGTGATGGTGCGGGGGATGACGTACTGGAGGAGGTAGTCGGGGCCGCCGGCTTTCGCGCCGATTCCAGACATCTTGTAACCCCCGAAGGGCTGCCGGCTCACCAGGGCGCCAGTGATGTTGCGATTAAGGTAGAGGTTCCCCGCGTGCAGCTCCCGCTGGGCGCGGTCGAGGTTGCCGGGGCTGCGAGAGTACATGCCGCCGGTGAGGGCGTAGAGCGTGTTGTTGAAGATCGAAAAGGCCTCGTCAAGGTCTTTCGCCTTCATCACCGCCAACACCGGGCCGAAGATTTCTTCCTGGGCGATCTGCGCCTCGGGAGAGATATCGGCGAAGATGTGCGGGCCGATGTAGTAGCCGACGTCGGTCAGCTCGCCCACGTCCACGGCCAGCAGTTCGCGGCCTTCTTTGCGGCCGAGTTCGATATACGCGCGGATGCGGTTATAGGCTTCCTCGTCGATGACGGCCGAGACGCTGGTGGCGGGGTCCTCGGCGGGACCGATCTTCAGGCTGCGGGCCGCCTCCACGAGGCGATTGAGGAATGCGTCGTAGATCCCCTCCAGCACGATGGCGCGGCTGCATGCGGAGCACTTCTGGCCTTGGTAGCCGAAGGCGGACTTGATGACGCCCATCACCGCTTCGTCCAGGTCCGCGTCGTCGTCGATGATGATCGCGTTCTTGCCCCCCATCTCCGCGATGACCTTTTTCACCAGCGTCATATTGCGGCCGGCCGAGATTTCCGCCGCCTTGACGTTGATCGAGAGGCCGACCTGCCGCGATCCGGTAAAGGCGATCAGCGCCACGTCGGGATGCTCCACCAGGGCGGCGCCCGCCGTCTCGCCGCGGCCGGGCAGATACTGCAGCACGCCTGGGGGCAGATCGAGCTCGCGGAAGATGTCCATCACGAGCGAGCCGACGATCGGCGACTGCTCGGCGGGCTTCATGATGACGGTGTTCCCCGTCACCAGCGAGGCGACCGTCATGCCGGTGAGGATCGCCAGGGGAAAGTTCCAGGGGGCGATCACCGCCGCCACGCCGCGGGGCTGATATTCCCAGCGGTTCTCCTCGCCCGGCGTGTTCACGTCCACGGTCCGCTGTAGCGCGAGGGCGCAGCCCGCGTAGTAGTTGCAGAAGTCGATTGCTTCGCAGACGTCGCCGGCCGCCTCGCGCCAGCCTTTGGCGCACTCGAACACTTCCCAGGCGGTCAGCTCGAAGAAGCGTTCCTGCATGATCGCCGCCGCGTCCTGCAGATACTTCGCCCGCTGCTCCACGCCCAGGTCGCGCCACGCCGGCAGCGCCCGCTTCGCCGCCTCGACCGCCTGCTGCACGTGCGGCTGCTCGGCGGAACCGGTTTCGCCCACGACGCGATCCTTGTGCGACGGATCGAGCGAAACCAGCCGCTCAGGCGTCTCCATTTCTTCGCCGTCGAGGAACAACGGCCGATAGACGCCGAGCTTCTCCCGCACGCGGTCCAGAGCCTCGACCATCGCCTGGCGAGATTCCGCGCGCGTGAACTCGACCCGCGGATAGTTGGTAAAGAGGATCGGCTCTTCCGTGGTTGCGATGTTCATGACCATGGAGGGGTGGGCGGTGGGGAATGCGGAATGCGACGTGCGGAATGCGGAATCCTGCGTAGCCTCAGAATCACCTGCATCTCCCATTTCGCATTCCGCACTCCGCATTCCGCATTCATTCGGGTTTCGCAGCAGCTCCTCGGGCGACACGTTCTCTTCAAAGCCTGAACGCAGGAATGAGTCGTTCGACGTATTCTCTAGCAATCGCCGCACCAAGTAGGCCATGCCGGGGATCAGTTCGCCGTACGGCATATAGATCCGCAGGCGATGGCCCATCTCCACAACCGCCCGTTTCTCGGAATCCGCCATGCCGTAAAGCATCTGCACTTCGAATGCATTCTGAGGCAGCTCCAGATGCTTTGCCGTCGCCAGACCGTGCGCGAGCGATCGGATGTTGTGCGATCCCAGCGCGGGCCGCAGGTGCTCGTGGTTCTGCATCACGAATCGCGCCGCGGCCTCGAAGTTCGCATCGCTCCGCCATTTCTCTTGAAACACCGGGACGGGCCAGCCGTGGTAGCGGTGGTGGATCGTTTCGTAATCCCAGTAGGCGCCCTTCACCAGCCGCACCCACACCGGGGCGCCGCGGCGGACCGCCCAATCCCGCAACTCGCGCAGATCGCGGGCGGCGTCGTAGAGGTAGCACTGAATGACGATGCCTGCATCCACAAAGTCGCGGAACTCCGGCTCCTGGAGCACGCTCTGAAAGATGCGCAGCGTGAGGTCTTTCTTCTCGTACGACTCCATATCGACGTTGATGAACGCCCCCTCGCTGCGGGCCACGCGCAGCAGCTCCCGCAGCCGGGCGCCGCAGCGCCGCAGGGTCCCTTCCTGATCCACCGCGTCGAACTGACTGTCCAGGGCGGAGAGCTTCACCGAGAGGTTCATCCGCGGGAGCGCGCCGCGATGGTCGCGATCGATCTGGGGAATCTCCTCCCAGCTATTCACGGTCGGGGCGACGTTGCGGATCAAGTCGCAGTAGGCGGTGAAGTGCTCGTCGGCCTCGCGCTCGCTGATGACCGCCTCGCCGAGAATGTCGAGCGTAAACGCCCGTCGCAACTTTCGCTCCCGCTGGGCGGCGGCCAGCACCTCCTTTGCGTCGCTCCCGGCGATGAACCGCCGGGCGAAGTCCATCACGCTCAGCCGCGCTGCTCTTGCCACGGCCCCGCGCGTGAAGGCCGCCCTCCGAGCCACGCCCAGGGCGATGCGAAAGGAATACGGCATCCGCTCGCGGACTTCCGCCAGGTACTCGGTCAGATGGCGGATCATCTGATCGTCGCTGCGCAGCATCGGCAGCACATCGACGAAGCGAAATAACTGGACCTTGACCGCCTCATCCTGCATGGCCCAAGACATGATGCGGTCATCCCACCACCGCCGGTCCAGCACATTCGGCCGCCGCGCGTCCAGCCGATCGAAGATTTCCAGCCCAATCGCCTGCGTCCGCCGCTCAATGTCTTCCAACGCCGCCGGCGAGAGGTCGTCCGGAGAGTTATCCGCGATGGGACGCGCAGAATCGGTCATAACGCGAAAACTGGGCTGGGACGGAGCAGTTTTGGTCTTGTCTCCGGTCTATCAGGTCAAACGTATCACCGAAACGAGGGCTCATGGTAATCCTAAAGCTGCAGCCCGGGCGGTCAAGCAATGTCCTGCGACCTATCGCGAACTAGCGACGGAAGGGTAGAATTCATTCGACGAACCCAACCTGCGAGATTTCCGACGTCACTCATCGAATATGCCTCCAAGAGACATTCTGCATCCGGCGGTCCTACGCTGTTTGATTGCCGACGGCTGGCGTATCACTCATGATCCGTACGGAATCGGCGTCGGGCGCAGAACTTTGTTCGTCGATCTAGGCGCTGAGAAACTCATAGCCGCGGAACGCGACAACAAACGAATTGCCGTCGAAGTCAAGACCTTTCGCGGGCAATCGGACGTTCGCGACTTGGAGATTGCGCTTGGGCAGTACTTTCTCTATTCGCCGCTGATCAGCACGCGCGACCCTGGAAGGATGCTGTACCTCGCGATTCCCAACGATGCTTACGCCAGCATTTTTGAAGAGCCCATCGGCAGTGAGCTGATGGCTGCCTATTCGCTGCGACTACTCGTAATCGACGTTGAAAGCGAGGTCATTGCCAAATGGATACCGGAACCCTAAATACTTGGCGTGGCGAGATTCGACGCGTGCTCCAAGAACTGGCCGCGATCCCGTACGCGGAGCCGTACAAGCTCACCAAGCGCGTCGCGTTTGATGACGATACGAACACGTACGCCGTCATCGTCCACGGCTGGGAGGGGCCGCGGCGATTGCACGGCTGCCTGGCTCACATCGAGATTAACGGCGACAAGATCTGGATTCAGCAGGACGGCACGGAATACGGCCTGGCCACGGAGTTGGTCGAGGCGGGAATTCCCAAGGAGAGCATCGTGCTGGGCTTCAAGTCGGAGTGGGTCCGCCCGCACACCGGATTCGCCGTCGCGTAGCCGATGTCAACAAAACAGCGCCGCTTCAGCCGTCAGTCCGGGGCCGAACGCGAGGGCGACGCAGGGGGGGGCGGCGCCCATTTGTTGCAGGCGGCGGAGGACGAACAGCACCGTCGCCGACGACATGTTGCCGTGCTCGCCCAGCACCGCGGAGGAGGCCTCGGCCGCCGACGCGGGAAGGTTGAGCGACTCCAGCGCTGCCTGCACCACCCGCGGGCCGCCGGGATGGATGGCCCAGCTTGCAATGTCTTCGACTCGCAGCCCCTGCTCCCCCAGCCACTCCTGAAGCCATGACTTGAGGTGCTGGCGGATCAACTCGGGCACGCGGGCCGAAAGCGTCATCGCGAAGCCGTGGTCGGTAATCCGCCAGGTCATCTCGCGGTGCGAGTCGGGCAAGAGTCGCGAGCCGCACGCCGCCAGCTTCCACGCCTCGGGCCGATGCTCCGCCTCGGCCGCGAGCACGCATGCGGCGGCGCCGTCGGCGAACAGGGTGTTGGCGACGACGCGCTCCTGGTCCCAGCCATATTGATAGTGCAGGCTGCACAGCTCGACGCAGCACAAGAGCACGCGGGCTGTTGGGTCGGCGGCAATGAACGCCTGCGCGACCCGCAGTGCATTGAGGGCGCCGTGGCATCCCATGAAGCCGACGTTCACGCGGGCCACGGTCGGCGGCAAGCCGAGATCATGGATAAGCGCGAACTCGACCCCGGGGGCGAAGAAGCCGGTGCAGGAGACCGTGATCAGATGCGTGATCTCGCCCGCGTCGGCGGCGGCTTCATCCAGGGCCCGACGGCATGCGGCGATCGCCAACGGCGTCGCCTCCTGGGCGAAACGCTCCAGGCGTGCCGAGGTGCTCGGACCGCGATCCTCCTCGCTCCGAGCTTGCCAGTAAAAGGAATGTCGCGGCTCATCGCCTTCGGGGCGCTCCAGCAGCACGCTGCCGCGCCGCTGTACCTGCGAGAGCCGGTGGAGCAGCGGCAAAATCTTCTCAGCCTGCGCGTTCTGGTAGACGAACGTACGTGCAACTCCCGCCGCGTCCGCTTGCGCGATGGAATAGCGAGGCACGCCGAGCCCTAATCCTCGTAAGGCGACGTTCATGATTTCACTCCTTGATGAATCGGCGTAACTCGCGACAACGCCGCAAATGGTCGGTTGATGGCATGAATCAGCGGCGACGCCAGTTGCGGCGCCGCCCGCAAGGCCGTTACTGCCGCAGCGCACAAAGTCGGCCGGCGCAACAATCGGCTCACCCACCGGCAGGCGAATTGTCTCCGGACGATCATGCAATGATGTAGCTGTTCCCAAGCGAGGCCGACTTCCGGCGACCACGTTTCGGCGCCGGACACGGCCAACGGCGCGATCGACGCCGCGCCGGCCAAGGCCCACGCCATCCCTTCGCCGGTGAACGGCTCGACATAACCGGCCGCGTCCCCGAGCACCATCAGCCGCTCGGAGTACAGCCGCGCCGGCCGGCGCGTGAGCGGCGGAGTTCCCCGCCAGGCGGCTTCTTCGATTCCCGCGGGAACGGGGAAACCGGCTTGGCTCAGCACCGACGCCGCGAGTCTGCCGGGACCGCCGCTTCGGCGAACGGCTTCCCGATCCAGCGCGGCGGCGACGTCCAATCTTCCATCCTCCAGCCGCACCAGTCCAACATATCCGCCGCGGCCGGACGCCATGTAGATGACCCCGTCGCCGAAGTAGCCGGAGTCGTCTTCGAGCACGGCGCCGGCGCCCAGTCGCGATGTGCGCGAAACCGACGTTTGCAAATCAGGCTCATTGCTCGCCAGTCGGCCGCTCAAGCCGTCGGCGGCCAGGACCACGCGACTGCGAACGGCGATCGTTTGATGTTCTCGACGAAGGTCCAGCGTGCGAAATGTCGCAGCATCGACAGATCGCAGCGTAGCCTCCGTATGCGGCAGGAAATGGGCGCCGGCCGATAGCGCCGCTTCGACCAGCGCCGTATCGAACGCTTCTCTCGACAGCGAGACCCCGCCAGGCAAGCGACACACCGCGGCCCGCTTTCCCGCCGCCAGTCGAATTCGCTCCAGCGGCTTTGCTCCGGCACGCGCCGGCAGTTCCTCCAGTCCGACGAACTCAAGCACCGACAGCGCCGCGGCGTTGAGGCAGCAACCGCAGACTTTCCAGCGCGGGAAGAATGCCTTGTCGATCAGCAGCACCGCGGCGCCGAGCCTCGCCGCTTGCCGCGCCGCCAGCGCTCCAGCCGGCCCGGCGCCGACCACGACGACGTCCCACGTGCGCTCCGCCGTATCGCTCAGTTCAAGCGTCGCGTCAATCGAATGTCGGGAAGCAAGTTGCGGCGTCATACGGACGGCTCCCCATGCTCCGACGTCAACACGTAGCGGAACGGCCACCGCCGAACCATGCGGACGTTCGGCAACTCCGCCTCACGCGCCAGTTCGCGTGCTTCGCCCATGGTGAACGCCGCCCGCACCGAGCGTGGCCCGTCCACCCGCACCACGGGCGATCTCGTAAAGACTCGACATGCCGCCTCCGCCGCCAGCAGTCCCAAGCGGCTGCGCTCCAGATCGTTCACGACGACCATCCGCCGCGCGGCGCCGGCCATGATCCGCAGCAGTTCGATCGCCTGGCCTCTATCGAGATGGTGCAGGAACAGCGAGCAGATGACCACGTCGTAATCCTCGGGCAGCGGCTCACGGAAGACGTCAAGCGATTGAAACCCCACCTTCGCCCCCGCCGCGTCGGCCTGCTGCTGCGCGACTTCAACCGCGACAGGGCTGATATCCAGTCCTAAAATCTCCAACTCCAGCCCCCGTCGTTGACCGCGGCGCCACAGGGCCAGGGGAACATCGCCGCCGCCGGTGGCGATATCGATCACCCGCAGCCGCCGGAGGTTTCGCGACTTCGCCAGGCGAGCTACCGGCCCCCAAACGAGACGATCGCTGCCGCTGAGCCAATTGATGCGACGCAGCCCCGCCAGCGCCCGCTCGTGCTGGCGGGGGTCGAGAGCGGGATCGTCCATCACCTCGGGCTCGACCACCCGCTTCGTGATGCTGGGGAACACGGTCATTTACGGTTGCTCGACGAGTTTTCCAGAGCCTGTGATTGTACCGCAAGGCGCGTACCTCGGCCGGGGAAAAACTTAGCCGAATTTCCCGCCGCTAGGGAAACAAGCGTACTCCGTCGCGAAATGCTACAGGTCGGTTATACTTCATAAGCCAAAGCGCAACCAAATCCTGATCCACTGACCCCTGACTCCTGACTCCTGACCGATTTCCTCCCGTCCCTCGCAATACCGACCGCCCGTCTCGCCCAACTTTCCCACTCGCCCACGCCGATGAGCCCCGATCAAGTTCGCCGCGTCGATCTCGAAGCCGCCGTTCAGGAGTGCATGGTGCGGTACCGCCATCCGCTCAAGCTGTTCGGCCTTTCCTCCTCCACCGAGTACGCCAAGCAGGTGGCTGACCACTTGGGGGTCGAGCTCGTCCCCCATACGGAAACCACCTTCGAGGACGGCGAGTTCTATATCAAGAGTTGCGACGGCAGCATCGGCAATGTCCGCGGACACAACGTGTTCGTGATCAGCAGTCTCTACTCGGACGATCGCGACAGCGTGAACGACAAGTTCATGAAGCTGGCGATTTTCTGCGGCTCGCTCCGGCAGGCCAGCGCCCACTCGATCACCGCGGTCATCCCGCACTGGGCCTACGCCCGCCAGGACCAGAAGGACAAAAGCCGGGCGCCCGTGACCACCAAGATCTGCGCGAAGATGCTGGAGGCGGTCGGCGTGGAGCGGTTCCTCTTCATGGACGTGCACAACCTGGCGGCGGCGCAAAACGCCTTCGCCATGACCACGAACATGGACAACCTGGAGTGCAAGAACCTGCACGCCGCCTGGTGCGCGAAAGAGCTGCGGGGCTTGCACCGCAAGCTGGCGGTCCTCTCGCCCGACTCCGGCGGACTGAAGCGGGCCAAGAAGTTCCGGGCCACCCTCGCGCATCTCTTGGGTGTGAGCGAGTATGAGATCGAGCTGGCGGTGCTCGACAAAATCCGCGATCCGCACACCGGCCGGATCGACGGCGGGCGGATCATCGGCGACGTGAAGGACCGCCTGGTGGTGGCCCTGGACGACATGATCTCCACCGGCGGCACGATCGTCCGCGGCTGCGAGGCGGTGGAGCGTCACGGCGGCGAGGTCTTCGCCATCTGCGCCACGCATGCGCTCTTCGCCGGCAACGCCAACGAGAACCTCGCCCGCGTGGACGCCCGCATCGTGGTGGCCGACACGGTCTCCCCCTTCCGCCTGAACGAGGAGAACCGGATGAAGCTGCACATCGTGAACACGAGCAAAATGATGGCCGACGCCATCCGCCGCATCCACCACGGCACGGGATCCATCAGCGCGCTGTTGGAGAACCTGGATAACGTGTACGAGCAGTTGTAGAAGCGGTTAGTTAAAGCTAGCGGAAAGCGTGATATAATCAGAAGGAAATGCATAAATTCCGGAAGCCCTTCGCGAGGCAAGTCCCATGAATCACGAGAAAGTTTTCATTCAGTTTTCCATCCGGGAAGAGGCGCGAGCATTGCCCATTCTGCTGCGTCACTCCCCCGGCAT
>JAHWKS010000935.1 GCA_019347795.1 Planctomycetota bacterium
CCAGTCTGCGGCTCTTGACCGACGACGACGGCGCCCGGCTGGAAGCCGCGTTCGTTTGGGACGACGCTCTGCGCGACGCTCCTTCGCTTGCCGATCAGGTGCGGAAGATCGACGTTCCCGCGCTGGAGAAACTGAAGCTGCCGCAGATCGCGATCGTGGCCCGCGGAGATCATCCGCAGCTTGAACTGCTGCAAGAGCGGCTCATCTCCTATCGCGACGATGAGGGCCATTCGATGTTCGACCGCGTCGCCGACTGGCGGCGGACGTATGAGCCGGTGCTCGCGTGGAGCGAGGAGCTGCAGGTCACCTCGCTCTCGGACCTGGCCCAAAGCGTCTCGCTGGATGAGATCGGCAACATGCTCGTACACCACTGCACGGCGAAGGGGGAGCCGCCGCGGCTGGCGCTGGTAATGTCCGGCGGCGGAGCGAAGTGCTCTTATCAGGCCGGGGCCGTGGCGGCGATCGAGGAGAAGCTCGCCGAGCTGCGGAGGCGATACTCCGACTGTCCGCTCGATATCAACCTCGTCGTCGGCACCTCCGGCGGGGCTATCAACGCCGCGCCCATCGCCATGGGCGTGACCGCCACGGAGGCCGGCCGCCAGGACTTTCAGAAGGTGTGGACGAGCCTCGACCAAAGGGATCTCGTGCGGCCCTCCTGGATCGTGCGGGCGAACATGGGCGTGTGGCTCGCGCTCATGCTCGCGGCCTGCTGGCTGTGGATCGTGCGCCGGCGGATGCTGGAAGAGCGATGGCCCGCCGTATGGGCGATCGGCCTCTTGGCGATGTCGGGCCTGCTGTTCCTGCTTGGGTATCTCCCCTGGCATCCGTGGCCTTATCTGGGACGCAACCATGTGTGGCATCATGCATGGTTGTGGGGCACGTTCGGCTTCGCCGGATGCGCCTGGAGCCTGCTCGTGCTGGGAGTAATCGTCCTTGCCGCTCACGCGATCGCCCGCCGTCGCGGCCGGATGCTGTCGCTCCCCAATCGCGTGCTGGGGCGGACGCTGGCAGTGTGTTTTTTCGGCCTCCCGCTGGCGCAGTTGCTCACGTTGCTGTTCTTTCAGGAGACGCTTTCCTCCGGCCAAGGGATGGAGGAGATGATCGCCGAGAAAATGCCGGTGTTCATCAGCGATCACGCGGTGCGGCTGGGTCAGCCGCCGCTGGAGTTGAACGAAGAAGCAAGCTACGCCGAACGGCTGGAGTTGGTCAGCCGATCCGTTTTCGCACGCGGGCTCTTTCAGCGGGACATGGTGATCACCGGCAATTGCCTGGAGCAAACCAGCTCGACGCTGCCGAGCGATCTGTACTTCTTCGTGCAGGTTTCTCCCGACTCGCCGCCCCCGCCGTTCGGCCCGCGGGGAATCGACCTGCAGGAGCGCCCCGACACGCTACTGGACGTGGTGCTGGGCTCGGGCACGATCTTTCCCGTCTTTCCCTCGCGCACGCTTTACAACTTTCCCGAGCCGGGAGAGCGGGTCGAGCTGGTGGACGGCGGCTTCGCCCACAACAGCCCGATCGAGGCGGCCGTGCTGTGGGGCGCCACGCACGTCATCCTCATGGACGTGACACCTCCCCGAAACCGGCCGCGGCGCAACTTCGCCGAGAACGCCGCGGCGGCGCTGGTTCACCTGCACCGCCAGACGCAACTGGCGGACGCCCGGTCCAAGAAGCAGGTGGTCGTCTTCACGCTCGCCCCCGAGCCGCCGCACCTGTGCGTCTTGGACTTCGCGGAAAACCTCCTCGCCGCCTCCATCCAGCGCGGCTACAACGAGGCCCGCCTCGGCGCCAGGTTCCGCAAGGAGCTGGGCGAGCCGGTGTTTACGCCGGTGCGGCAAGAGAGCGTTGGAGCAAGCGGAGTGATGGAGTGACGGAGTGGTGCTGCTTGCGCGGCAGGTGAACGTGGCGAATGTGGTGGTGTTCATCAACAAGTGCGATCTGGAGCGTCGGTTAGCGACCCAGCGACAGTCAGGGGTGGCCTATCGCCGGATTTTCCGCGCGACGCGGGGAAGCGAATGGCGAGTATTTCCCCTCACCCCCGTCACCAGATTTTCTTGACGGCTCGATTCGCGACGCCGTAGAATGACGGCGGCGGCGACCCGTGGAATCGGAGACGAATATGGCGCGCGTGCTCGTGGCGTTGATTGCCTTGACGGTTTGTCTAGCAGCCGGCGAGGCGTTCGGGCAGTATTCGGCCATTGCGACGCCGTTCGGCAATGCGAGCGACAGCTTTTCCGAGAACATCGGCATTGGGTGGGGCGTCAGCGGGCGGAACTTTTTCTTTAACAATGGAGGGCTGGGCGGCGCCGTTCCTCCCTTCGGCGGGCATGATCCCGGCGCCGATGCGAATTTCGGCTTCAACACCCGTGCTGGCGGCCTGAACTTCTCGTTCAACCTCCGCGCCGGGCAAGGGAATAGTCGCTCCTTCACCTCCGAGACGCCGACGAT
>JAHWKS010000936.1 GCA_019347795.1 Planctomycetota bacterium
GTCCCGAGACGATACGGCTTAAACCGAACGAATCACTCCTGCACCACGAGTTTCTCTTGTATAGTCCCAATTGGGGCTTCCACTTTCGGGAACCCGGAGACTATACGATTCAGGCCACTTTCGACTATGGAATCTCCCCAACGCCGCGCCTCGCGCTCAGATCAAATCGGGTAAAACTATCCGTCGTTCCAGCTCCTGGAGTCAACGCGATCGCCTTGGAACGTTTTAACGGGCATCCTCAAGGCAAATTCGCCATAGGGATGAGCGACGCCTACGCGATTGCGGATGAATTCCAAACGGTCATTACCGAATGGCCGGACACTCCCTACGCTCCGTGGTCGTACTACTTTCTAGGCCGGGCGTGGCAGGCGCGCCCGGAAAACGACCAACACAATCGGCGCATGAGGGGACACTCAGGCGTCAACGAATTCCTTTCTCAGAAAGCAATTGCGACATTTGAGATCCTTTTGAATGACCATCCAACATTCCCATTTGCTGCCGAGGCACATTACCAAATCGCGAAGGAAATGCTGCGCCTGGGCCAACGTCAAAGGGCTCTGCGCCGCATCAAGAAACTGATCGAGCAACATCCGAATTTGCGACTGATTAGGAAGGTCGATCAAACGATAAAGAATTTCGAAAATGCAGGAGTCATGCTCACGGCGGTGCAACTGCCGTAATGACCGGCGTTCCCCAATGGGAGCGCAAAACAGGCGGCTTACGTGAATTCGCCAGACGCAGTCGACCTAATACTACAGCGCTGACTTATAGAACCCTCTTTTCCAGATCGCCCAGACTCAGCGAGGTGCTTGCCCAGACTACCCAGAGTGAATACTGCCGAAGAGTCAGCGCTGTAGTAACTAGGAGGCCGCCATCCCACCAATAACCCGTTGTCAAGAAAGCGCTCGGATATGACGACGAAATACTTGTTTGTGTCTTTTGGTTGGGCGGTGAGCACCAGCATTGGCGCCATGCTCGAAGCGGGGCCGCCAACCGACGTGCGCGTGCAGATCGCCTCGCCCAAGGAAGTGTATCAGCTTGGAGAGCCTGTCCGCCTGAATGTGACGGTAACAACGACGCAGCGGACGCCGATTCGGTTTATCGAAGTTTTTAACCATGAGATCGAAGTTTATTTGTCAGACAATGGAGAGCGCTTTCGGAGGTGGCGTTCGGGACTTTACCCGGTGCTCGACGTTGAGAGGAAGACGGAAACGCTGACGGGCGGCCAGCCGAGCGATTACAACGTGAGGGTGCTTTACGACGCTCAACGCGAGAGTCGTTTGGCGTTTGAAAAACCAGGGCGCTATTGGCTTCGTGCGGAATTTCCCTTGGCGGAAAATGAGCCGCCCTACCACAAATCCAACGTCGACTCGAATACGATTCGCATCCGCATCCAGGAGCCGCAGGGAGAAGACGCGGAGGTCTGGCGGCGGATTCGCGAAGACGAGTCCTTCCTGGTTTTGCTCCAGACCGGTTCATCACACAAAGACACTGTGTTAGAGGCGGCGGCCCTGCTGAAGTCGCGGCCGGATACCGCCTATGATTCGGCCATCCGCCGGGCGCTCAAGCAGTACGATCATGGCTACACGGTCGGGGCGAAGAAGCTCGACGAGCATGAGGCGGAGTTGCTTCGGTCAGTGCTGGGGATCGAACTGCCCGCACCGCAGCCGTTTCCCGAGGACAAGCGGCTGGACCAGATCATTACGTATCGCTTTCCGAAACAGACGCCGTTGGAGGAAGTGTTCCGGGAGATTTCGCGACAAAGCGGCGTGCCTCTGAAGGTCGATCCTTCGTTTCGCGAAGCGACGATGGCGAGTCTACGCGTCGCCGTTCCGCTCCGCCGGTTCATGCGAAGCCGGGCCGCTTACAAAGCCGAATGGGTCCGCCAAGGCGATGCATATCTGCTGAGGGCTACGGAGGACCCCAAGCGACCTAAGGATTAAGGGATGGCTCTGGGAGGGGAAGGCGACGCGCGCACTGGGATTTTTTTTTTCGCGAGCGAACTGCTCCATCAGATGACGATTCAGATGCTTGGCCCAAGCCGATTCAGCTGGTAGGTTCCCTTACTTGACCCGTGCGAATGCAGCATGACCCGGCGGACGAACGGCGAGGGGGGCAACGACTGGTTCTCGGCCTCGGCACGGGGCGGTGTGGGACGCATGCGCTGGCGCAGTTGCTCGATCGGCAGGGGGACGCGCGGGTCACGCATGAGGAGCCGCCGCTGTTGCCGTGGAGAAGGCGGGAGGGGCAGGCGGCGATCACCGCCCGGCTGGCGCGGTGGCGCCGGGAACGCAGGGAGCGACTCATTGGGGACGTCGCTTCGTTCTATCTGCCGTACGTAGAGGAGGCGCTGGAGGCCGAACCGGAGCTGCGCGTCGTCTGCCTCCGGCGGCCGCGGGAAGAGGTGGTCGCCAGCTTCTGCCGTTGGCTCGATGCGATTTTT
>JAHWKS010000104.1 GCA_019347795.1 Planctomycetota bacterium
CAGATCGGCGATGGCCAGGGCGGCAATGGCGATGGCGCTCACGCCCCACTCGGGCGCGCCGCCGGCGTGGCTGGCGATTCCTTCCACAATTGCTTCGCCCCGCCATCCGCCCGTGGCGCCGATGGTGAGCTTCGTGGGCGAGCCGCCGTCCCAGTTGAAGGCCAACACCGGCTCGCGAAGCAGCTTCTTATCGACGCAGCGGGCGCCATGCAGTCCGGTCTCTTCCTGGATCGGCCAAAAGAACGTGAGCGGCGGATGCGGCAGCCCGCGCTCGACGATCTCCAGCACCGTGTTCAAGAGCACCGCCACGCCCGCCCCATCGTCCGCCCCCAAGGCGGTCTGCGGTGCGGCGGAGACGATCAGCCCGTCGCGCCGCTCCGGCCGGGCGCCGACGCACAGCGGCACGGTGTCCAGGTGCGCCGAGAACATTCGCCGCGGCCCGGGCGCCGTCCCCGGCAGGTCGAGGATCAGGTTCCCGCAGTCGCCCGCGAGCGGCGCGCGGTGGTGGGCGTCGTCTTCCAGAAGCCGGGATTCCTCGATCCCCGCCGCGATCAGCGTCGCGCGCACAAAATCGGCGACCTGCCGCTCCTCGCCGCTCTTGCCGGGAATCGCCATCAGGCGCATCGCCAGGTCGAGGGCGCGGTCGAGGTTGAGGTGGGCGGCGGGATCGGACGGCATGGACGGATCTACTTCGGCTTGGCCTCGATCACGCTGATCGAGCCGGCGGTGGGGACAATGCGGGTGAGGTGGAGGTCGGCGCAGTCGAGCAGTTGACGGTACTCCTCCTCAGTGCGCTCTTTGCCGCCGGGGATGAGCATCATCGTGAGGTCGAGGAACTTTACCGGCGATGACTCATTGCCGGGCGGGAGAATCGTCTCGAGGACCAGCGCGCGGCTCTCCGGCTGAATCGCGCGGCGGACGTTGCGGAGGATGAGCGAAGATTTCTCGTCGTCCCAGTCGTGAATGATGTGCCGCAGGAGGTAGACGTCGGCGCCTGGCGGCACGGAATCGAAGAAACTTCCTTCGGCCAGCTCGCAGCGGTCTTCCATACCTTCCGCGGCGATGTTCCGCCGGCTGCGCTCGATCACCGGCGGCAGGTCGAAGAGCACGCCGCGGGCCCGCGGGTAGTGTTTGAGCAGGGCGATGAGCACGCTGCCGTTTCCTCCGCCGACGTCGGCGATGACCGCCGCATCCGGGAAATCGTAAGCGTCCAAAAGGGGCTGCGTCTCGCGGCCGTGGATGCCGGTCATCGCGGCGTCGAAGATGCGCCCCTTCTCCGGGTTCTCCGAAAGAAACTCGAAGATCGGCATCCCATAGATGCGGTCGAAGGCGGTCTGGCCGGTCTCGACGGTGAAGAACAGATCGCCCCAGACGTGATAATGCTCTTCGCCCATCATCACCGCAAAGGCATACTGCGATTCCGGGTGGTCGCGGCAGAGCAACTCCGCCGGCGGCGTCAGCGAGAAGCGCCGCTCGTCGTCCTCGGCGAAAATCCCCATTCCCGCCAGCGCCCGCAGCAGACGATAGAGCGAAGCAGCGTGAGCGCCCGTCGCCGCCGCCAGATCGTCCACCGAGCGTGGGCCGTCCTTGACCAGATCGGCAATCTCCAGCTTCGCGGCGACGTAAATCGCCTGACTCGGCTGATATCCGCTGATCAGGCGGGAAAGCACATCACGCGGCGATTCCTCAGCCATCGTGCTACGGTCCTGTTAAGGGCGAAATCGGCGCGGCCGGCGCCGTCCGTCCACCCTATCACGGCTGCCGCCGGCGCCCAAGCCGCGAACGTTGTCGTGTGCGGACGCCGGCGTCGCTGTCTGCGGCAGGCTTGGGAGCCGGCATCGGAGCAGCGATGGTTTCCCGCCACCGGTGCAGCATCGCGCGCAAGCGAGTTGCGGTCTCCGGTTCTTCACGCGCCAGGTCGTGCTGCTCGCCCGGATCAGTCGTTAGGTGGAACAGCTGGACCGTACCGCGTTCAAAATATTCCAGCAGCTTGTAGTCGCCGCAACGGATCGCGCCGCCAGGGCTCTGCCTCCCATGATTGCTGTAATGCGGGAAATGCCAATAAAGGGCCTCCCGGTATTGCTCCTGTTCGCCTTTCAACAACGCGGCAAAGCTGGCGCCGTCGGCGTGTTGCTCCGGCCTGGCGGCGACGCCGATCATCTCCAGAAGCGAGGGGTAAAAATCGGTGCTGATCACCGGCGTATCGCATACCGCTCCCCGCTTGCCTGGGCCGGGCCACTTCACGAGGAGCGGGACGCGGATGCCGCCTTCATACAGCCAGCCCTTCCCGCCTCGAAGCGGCAGATTGGACGTGGAATACGCGGCGTCAAGCTGGGAAGGCGACACGACGCGGTCGGGGCGGCCGAAATTCGCCGCCGACATGCCGCCGTTGTCGGAATAGAAGATCACGATCGTGTGTTGCGCCAGCCCGAGCTCCTCGAGCTTCGCCAACACGCGCCCGAAGCCTTCATCCATACTTGCGATCATGGCGGCAAACTCGGTGTTGTCCTGACGCTGCTTGATCTTCACGGTCCGCTGGGGGAGGAGGCGATGGCCCTGATATTCCGGATCCTGGAGCAGCGCGTTCAAGGCTTCCTTGGAGAGCGGATTCTTCCTGTCCGGATTTCCTTCCAGAATGAACGGCTCGCCCACGGGTCGGGGGCTGCGGTCGAGCTTCGCCTGAAACCTGGCGACGAGATCCCTGCGTCCTTGAATTGGATCGTGGACGGCGAAGTGCGACAGGTAGAGGAAAAACGGGCGGTCTTGATGCTCTTCGATGTAGTTCAACGCTTCGTCGGTGAGGCGGTCGGTCAGGTAATCGCCCGGGGCACCTTCCAGCCCGTCCAGGCCGAACGGCGCCTGGTAACCGGCTTTCGGCCAGCCCTTGTTCCAGCGGGGAATTTGGACGTCGAACCCGTGCGCCAGCGGTCCCGACGGCTCCTCCCCCAGATGCCACTTCCCAAAATGCGCGGTTGCATAGCCATGTTCCCGAAGCGCCTCGGCGAGCGTGGTTTCTTCGAAGGGGAGGCGCTGTCGCGTGGCGGCGTTCTTCAGTTGCTGAAACGGGAAATCCCTGCGACCGGGCAGCCAGTCGGTCAAGCCGAGCCTGGCCGGGTACTTTCCGCAGAGGATGCTGGCGCGCGTGGGCGAACAGACGTGGCAGGCCGCATAGGCGTGGGTAAATCGCACGCTGTCGGCGGCGAAGCGATCGACATGCGGCGTTTCGTAGAAGTCGCTGCCGTAACAGCCCAGATCCCGCCAGCCGAGATCATCGACCAAAAAGAAAACGACGTTGGGCAACCGCTCCGCCCCGGCCGCCGGAGCGGAAGCCACGCCGACCGTTAAGAGCAGCACGAGATGAAAGCTTGAGTGGTTCATGGCTTCGGCGCCGATTTCCAACGTAGCAGATAGAGAAGCGCGAAAAAATCGTAGACGGCGTGCGTCGTGATCGGCGCCAGAAGATTGCCGGTCCACAGAAAGAGGGCGCCGAGGTAGACGCCGATCAGCGCCGTAAGCAGAAAGTAGGCGGCGCTAATGTAGTGGCACAAACCGAAGACGACCGAGGCGGCCGCCAGCGCGATCCACATTCCCAGCGGCGGGCCGATCCACTCGGTCAGCCCCGCTTGCAGCAAACCGCGAAAGAGCACTTCTTCCCCGATCCCCGCTGTCGTCGCCAGCAGCGCCAGTTGCTCCGCCGTCAGACCGGCGAACATCGGCCTCACGCGCTCATCCACCAGGCGGTTGAACTCTCGCAGCCGGCCGATCGGATAGTTGTCGATCAGCCAGACCCAGACCGCCAGCGGCGCCACCGCCGCCAGCCCCCAACCGATGGCGCGGGCATGATCAGCCAAGGCGTCGTATTCCAGGCGGATTGTTTCCGTCGGGTCGAAGCCAACCATCCACCCGATCACTCCCGCCAGGACGGCCATTCCGCCTTCGAGGAGAATTCCGATGCGAAACACATCCTGCGGCCGCGGCGTTTCCTCGTTCGGCGGTCGCGGCTCTTCTACGTTATTCACTTCTGGGTTCGTCAGTCTTTGGAGGCCAGTAGCTTCTCAGGGCGAGCGCGTAATTTTCTTGACACGGATTTCACCGCCGCATATTCTATATCCGCTTATCCGAACTGTTCGACGCCCTCCTTGCGGGTGAATTACGGCTTCAGGGCGACGGCCGCACTTTCACCGCGCCGGGCGCTCGTTGACGGGTATGAGGGTCCGTTCTCCCATTCAGGAGTCCAGCCGTGAAACGCGCCAGATTTCTCTCATCGGGCCGGCGCCGCGTCGGCGCCTTCACGCTGGTGGAGCTGCTCGTGGTGATCGCCGTCATCGGCATTCTTGTGGCGCTGCTGCTGCCGGCCGTGCAGGCCGCGCGGGAGGCGGCCCGGCGGACGGAGTGTACGAACAATCTCAAGCAGTTGGCTTTGGCCCTCCACAATTACCACGACACGTACAAGAAGTTTCCCAGCGCGTCGCTTCAAGCGAGCACGTACGGACCGTCGCCATTCCTGGCGATTATGCCCTACGTCGAGCAGAGAGCCATCGCCGAGCAGTACGACCCGGCCGGGCACTCGGGAGCAAGCCGTTCGGCGGTGAATGATCGCTTGACGATGCACCTCGCACTGCTGCGATGCCCTTCCGACGGGAACGATCGCACGGACACGGTGATGGGCTGGACGAACTACCATAGCAATCACGGGACGTGGGTTCGTGTGCGCGGGTGGGACGGCGCTTTCGCCCCGAATTTCTCGGCCGGAGGGAAAGCGTCCCCTGGATTCTTGCGAATGGCCACGCTTACCGACGGCACAAGCAATACGGCTGTGTTCGCAGAGGTGTGCCAAGGTCCGCACAACACCGGAGGGCCGCGGCCCAGGCCGGAGACGGATTGTTTCGAGTTCGGCTCCAATACGAATACCACGCTGGCCGCCGCCCGCGCCGACTTTCTGGCCCGCGACTGGAGCACGGCGGGCTTCGCGGGAGGTTGGAATCCGCCCTGGCGGTGGCGCGGCTTTCCGTGGCGGGAAGGATCGATCTGGCGCACCGGCTACAATCATCTCTTGCCGCCCAACAAGCCATGCTGGCGCCCCAACAACAATTGGTGGCAGTTGGTCACGCCGGCCAGCAGCTTTCATCCCGGCGGCGCCAATGTCGCCCTCGCCGACGGCAGCGTTCGCTTCGTCGCGGAAACCGTGGACGCGCTCGCATGGGAAGCGGCAGGCAGCCGCAACGGAGGAGAGGCGAACAATCTGCCGTAGCGGCGCCAAACGTTCCACTCTGAAACAGGACACCCATGAACGCGCGACTCGCCCTATTGCTGTTGGCGATCATCACCGCCGCATGGAGCGGCGGCTGCGGCCGCGAGGAGCCTCCCAGCGATCCTCAGACCTTCGAAGCAGAGCTCGAGCAACTGAACGAGCATCGCCAGCGCGAGTGGAACAACCAGTAGCGGCGCTGGGGCCTATAACAACTCGCTCGCCAGGTCCGCCAGCGCGGAGCGTTCGCCCTTCTCTAGCGTCACGTGGGCGTAGATCGGCTGGCCGACCATCCGGTTGATGAGGTAGCTCAGACCATTGGACAACGCGTCCAGGTACGGATGGTCGATCTGCTGGATGTCGCCGGTGAAGACGATCTTCGTCCCCGCGCCGGCGCGGGTGATGATCGTCTTTACCTCGTGCGGCGTGAGGTTCTGGGCCTCATCGACGATGAAGAACACGCGGTCCAGGCTGCGGCCGCGGATGTAGGCCAGCGGAGTGACCATCAACTTTTCCTGCTCCAGCATCGTGGCGATCCGCTGCGCGGACTTGTCCGCCTCGCCGAATTGATGCCGGATTACCGTCAAGGCGTCGAACAGCGGCTGCATGTACGGGTCGAGCTTGGCCGCGATGTCGCCGGGCAGGTAGCCGAGGTCCTTGTTGCTCAAGGGGACCACGGGCCGGGCCAGGAGGATCTGCCGGTACTCCGATCGCTGCTCCAAACCCGCAGCCAGCGCCAGGAGCGTCTTGCCCGAGCCGGGCTTTCCTGTGAGCGTCACCAGCTTGATGTTATCGTCGGTGAGCGCTTTCAAGGCGAAGAACTGCTCCGCGTTTCGCGGCGAGATGCCGTAGGCGTTGATCCGCTCCACCCGGGCGAAGGTGTTGTCGCCGGGACGGTAGGTCGCCAGCACCGAACGCGAGCAGTTCCGCATGATGAAGTTCTCGTTCGCCCGCGGCTTTTCGATCTGCGGCAGTTCATCCGCCGGGACCACGCCCGCGCCTTCGTAAAAGGCGGCGATCACCTCGGCCGGCGCGTTCTCCACGAACCGCTTGCCGGAGTAGATGTGCTCCACGCTGGCGATCTTGTCGGCCGAGAAATCCTGGGCGATCACCCCCAGCGACTTGGCCTTCATGCGGATGTTGGTGTCCTTAGAGACCAGCACCACCGGCCAGTCGGGGAATTGCTTTTGCAGCAAGAGCGTGGTGTTGAGAATGCGGTGGTCGGGCGAGTCGTGCTGGAACGCCAGGCGGAGCCGCTCATCAGCCGCACCGCCCAGCACGACGCGGATGGCGCCCATTCCCACGCCCATCGGCGAGCCTTCCTCCGAAAGCACGTCGCCGGTCAGCCCGTCCAGCCGGCGGAGAAACTCGCGGGCCTGAAAGTTGATGTCCTGGTTGCCTTTTTTGAAGCGGTCCAGCTCCTCCAGCACCGTGATCGGAATTGCGATGTCGCTGTCTTCGAAGTGATCAATGCACGCGGCGTCGTGAAGCACCACGTTCGTGTCAAGCACAAACAACTTGGGGCCTCGCGCCGGGAAAGCGTCCGACATTGACGGCCTCCAGGGTCGAGTGTCAGCGGTTGAGCGGTGCTAAATGTCGGCTTTCGCTCCGCGCTGGGCACGTGTTTTCTCGTCCCCAGCGCGGAGCGAAAGGCGACCTAGCACTATAGCCAGTGAGGGTGAAGCCGGCGTGAACGTTCGCGAGCACACGCCCCTCCGGCTGAATTCTACGCCATGCCGGCGGAAAATCATGCGGAAAAGCCGTCCGGGCAGGGTAATTCCAGGTCGAGAATGGCCGTTCCCAGCAGTTTCCCCTGCGTGTCGATCCGCAGGGAAAGGCTCGCCCCGCCGGCCAGCGCGTCGTAGAGCACGAAGTTGAGGGCCTGCACCTTGGGCAACTCGTATCGCTCGACCCGCGAGACCCCCAGACCCTGGAAGAACTGCCCGACCCGCTCCGCCGTCAACTCGCGCAGCAGGATCTCGTAGCCTTCCGGCGAATCGGCCATGACGCCGATGTTCGCATGGTTCCCCTTATCGCCGCTACGGGCGGTGGCGAGTCGGCGGAGCGGGACGGCTGCAGGCATGACGCATTAGCGATTCCTGGATGACTCGGTTGTGCAATCAATGATGACGTTACGGCTCGAAGATCACGTCGGTAGAGGCGCCGAAGCGGGCGGGGAGGGGCATGTTGGACCAGGAGCGGTCGTCGCCGAGGCGGAACTGCCAAGGGCCTGCGAGGGTGAGTTGCTCGTCGCCGGCGGAGAGGAGTGGTGTTTGCTGGAGGCCGCCGGGGCCGCCGCGGTCTTCGACGCGAATCACAAGCAGGTTGTAGTCATCGGGTATGACGGCGTCGGCGGGGATGATTGCGATAAAGTCATTGCCGTTGTTCGATTTCGCTTCGAGCGTTGCGCCGTTCATCCAGGCCGTGAGGGAATCCTCATCGCTGGGAAGCTTCAACGTGAGCTGCTTGCCGGACAGCCATTGCTCCGGCAATCGCACGACGCAGCGGTACCAGCCGATTCCGTCGTAGTCCTCAAGCACGCCGGCCGACGCGGCCTCCCACGATGCGGGAACCGGCAGGAGGCTCCAGTGCTGCTCGTAGTCGGTGCGGCCGGCGGTCGAGACGTCGTCGCGGATGGGGAGACCGGCGGCCCAGTGGATGCCGTTCAAGAGGAGCCGCTGGAACGGTGGATTCCCGAAATCGCCTACGTGCCCCAGCGAGGTGTAGAACGATCGCCCGCCGTCCTCGCGCTGAAAGGTCCACGCGGCCGGCTCTTCCGGCTGGCCTTCGATCTGGCCGAGCAGCAGCGCTGTCGTCTCTTCCGCCAGCGGCGATGTCTTGTAGAGCGAGCCCCCTTGCTGGAACGGCTCCCGGGGGATGCCTTTCAAAATGGGATGATCCGCGGCGCCGGGGGCGATCCGCACTTGCGACGTGAGCTTGTTGCCGTGATGGCCGGTGTAATTGCCGCCCAATACCTGCGCGTCCCACGCGGGCCAGGCGACCAGCCCCTCCGGCGCCTCGTTCCCCCGCAGCGAGAAGGCGTGGCTGGCGGTGCGAAGGCCGATCACCGGCTTCCCTGCGGCCACGAACGCTTTGATCGCCTTCATCTGCGGCGGCGGCAGCAGGCGGCGGCGGACGCTGATCAGCAGCGCGTCGGCGTCGTGGAGCGCCTCCACAAGTCCGGGCAGCGTGTTCCGCTCCGTCTCGCTGCCGAAGACGTAGCTAACCCGGAAGTTCTTGTCGAGATACTGTTGCGCGAAGACCGGCAGCGTCTCCTCCGTCTTGTACTCGTCCTCGGCGATGACAATCGCCAGATGCGGCCGCTTGTCGATGGCAAAGCGGAACGGCGCGCCGCCGATGAGTTGATCGCTGGTGATTGTCGGGCAGACGTACTTCTCGATGTGCGAGACGATCAGGTCCGTGCCCGAGAAGTGGCTCACGGACGGCCACCGCTGGGGGTTGTACATGGTGTCGGTCATGTCGCGCATCAGCACGACGTTCTTGCCATTGCGGGCCATCTGCCGCAGCCCGAACGGCCGGCCGAGCACGCACATGTTCGTATGCACGCCGGTGAGGATGACGTTCTCGACGCCGCGCTCCTCGAGGATGCTCCAGACCTCGTCGCCGCGGTCGCTGATGTAATCCCGCTCGCCGTCGATGGGGATCAAATCCGACTGCCGCTTCCACGGCGTGGCGGGATTGCGTCCCATCGCCTTCAGCTTCGCGGCCCACTCGGCGTGATCCTCTGGATCATCGTCCTCGCCCCCGTCGGACTGATCGATCGGATAAATCCCTTTCTCCTCGGAAGGAATCCGCGAGCACCAGGCGGTGATGTCCGCCGGGAGGTTGTCGGCTTTCGGCGTCTGTTGAGCGCGACGGCGGGCCGGATGATCTTCATACGCCGCCATGCAGTCGCTGGGAGCGTGGATGATGGTCACCCCGCGGCGCCGGGCTTCGTCGATGACCTTCGCCAGCCGCGGACCGAACTCCTCGACCCGCCGCACGGCGTTCAAGCAATGGTGCAGATCCCATACATCGCACACGATGAGCGCCGTCTCCTCCGGCGCCCAAGTTTCCTCGCGCACCAGCCGGTGAAACCGCCCGGCCCCGGGACGCGTCTCTTCCTGATAGCGAAGTTGCAAGTCCAGGTCCTCGGCGCCGGCGTGCGGCGCGGCAAAGAGGACCACGAACGATGCAACTAAAAGATTGCGAATGAGCATTGGTGCAACCTCAATTCTGAAAACGCGATTCGGAGAGCGAGGCCTCCATTCTAGCCCGACCGAGGTCAGGTTGCTTCGAGCCAACTCCACCACGGTGCGCACGAAGGCCCCTACTGCAGCCACGCCTTGGGGCTCCGATAACTGAACTGCAAATCATGTCGCGCAAACGCGCCGCCAGCAAGCCCGATCAAGGTCTCGGTTCCCCCATCCAATAGAAATTTGGCGAGAATCGTCGCGGGCGGTGTGGTCGTCTGACCGTCGGTGAAGGCGATGTCCAAAAACCCCCATCGATAGGAATGGCGTTTTCCTCCGACAATCACCGTACTCAGCATTTGCGCGAGTTCAGCGAGCGAACCGGAGTTCCCTGCGGGGGCAAGTTGGTCGTCCAAAACCCAATCGATGACTTGTTCGAAGCGTCCTTCCCATTCATGCTGCGGAAAAATCGAATAGTTGGCTCCGGTATCGACGATTGCATGGAGGGGATTGACGTTCGATTCGGCGGAGATTCCCGTGATCACCACCTTCGTGCGAAGTCGCTCGACCAGGTAACGCTTTTCGCCGCGACAAACAAACGGACGGGCGCGGTAGAGGTGCAACGCTACCCTACTTGAGGGCGCAGGATCTTCGCCGGACG
>JAHWKS010000105.1 GCA_019347795.1 Planctomycetota bacterium
AGGCCTCGGCCACCACCAGCCCGCTGCGGTGCAGCATGCCGATGAAGTTCTGCAGGTCCTGGAGCGTGATCTTCTCGGGGGCGAAGCGGGTCTCGAACTCATCCTTGATCTCTTCCAGACTGGTGCGGCCGTCGAGCATCTCCAGGATCGCGTACTCCTCTTCCTGGAAGCGGTAGTACTTCAGCCCCACCGGCTCCTTGATGACGATGTACGGATGCCCCTGATAGAAGTGCCGCCGCGACGTCAAATCCGGCCGCATCCGCAACGAAAGCGGCCGGGAAGCGCTGGAGACAAGACTGTCGGCGAGAGTAGCCATGCGAGGGTAGGTCCCGCCTGCCGGGCGGGACCTTCTTCAGTGGATATTAGTTGTCGCTTGTTGTACGGTGCGGCAGGCTGGACGGGGTCGGGGATGTTTTTCGGCCCCTTATCCCGCCACGTCGCCGGATCCATGGCCGAAAAACATCCCCGACCCCTTCGGCAGGCGGGACCTACTCGAGGTGAATTGCCATGTCTGCCGCGAGGCCTGGACGCAGGAGCCAGAAGCCATTCTCTTCGCGGTTGTCCACTTCGGCCCAAACCTGAAAGTTCTTTCCCTCCACAATCGGGCTGACGAAGGTGACCTTACCTTCCAGCTTCACAGTGCGTCCCCGGGAAAGCTCCACCTGGACCGTCACGGGCTTATCGGCTAATTCCTGGGGGGAGTAGACGCTGGCATTCACATCGCCCTGCACGCGGAGGCGGTCCATGCGAACCACGCGGGCGATGGGATCGCCGGGGGCCACCCACTCGCCGCGATTCTTGTAGACCTGGACGACCATGCCATCGAGCGGCGAAAGTATCTTCAGCTTATCGACGGCGAGTCGCGCCTGATCCACCAGCGCCTGCTTCGCCTCTTTAGTGATCTGCGCGACGAGCAAGTCCTTCTGTGCGACTTCGGTTTCCAGCTCATAACGCTCGGCCGACAGCTCCAGGCGGCGCACCTCGGTGTCGGTCACGCTGTTGGGCGCCCGGGCGCGGGTGGCGCGGGCTTGGGCCAACTCGGCTTCCGCGACGCGATGAGCGGCCTGTGCGGCTCGGACCCGCACGTCGCTCTTCGCTTCTTCCTCGGCCGCCGCCAAATCCGCTTGCGCCGCACGCAGCTTGGCGAGCGCCTCGCGGTCGTCGATTTCCGCAACCGGAGCGCCCTCTTGGATGGTGTCCCCTTCTTTGGCGCCGATCAACCTCAGCACTCCGGGGTTCTCGGCGGGAATGTCGGCTTCATCGACCAGAGTTAATATCGCGAATTCCGCTCGCGCCACTTGGCTTGCTGGAGGCTGGGCTTGCGAAAGGGCGAGAAGCGTTGTGAGAAGTACGGCTTGCATGGGATTCTCGAAACTGTGTTAACGGTTGAATATCGTAGCTTGACTCTCCGAGTCGAGCCTTTTGCAGGTCAGCCACCGCTGCTCGACTCGGAGAGTCAAGCTACGGACGTTAGAACCACACCTCGCGGAGGAACCACTCCCACGCTTCGTGGAACCAGACGTAGCCGATGGGACGCCGACCGGCGTAGACGTCTACGCGGGCCTCGGCGCCGGTGCGGCGGAATTTCTCCTCGACGGGATCGTCAAGATCTATATCAAGCCGCACCACGTGCTCCTGCTCCCGCATGTGGGCCACCCGGTGAATCTCCTTCAACACCCCCCGGCGGTAGTTGTCGGGGTCAGTCGCCAGGATGTAGGTCACCTCCATCGGCTCCCCCGCTTCTTGCGCCTCATGCCAGGCCCGCATGATATGCCCCATGCGGTTTTCTTTCATGTAGGCTTCTAGTTTCCAGTTGTTGTCGGGATCGGCCACCGTGAGGAGCACTTGCCCCTCCGTGACCGGCCGGTTGAGCAGCAATTCTTTGGTCTGCCAAGTGGTGATTTCACCCTTCATCGGACTACGGACGATGAGCCGCTCCTTGCGCTCCTGCAACAGCGCTAGTTGATTTGAATAACTCTCACGCTGCTGTTGAAGCTGATAGATTTGCCCGGCCAGCCGATTGATTTCGACGCGGTCGCCGGTTTCTCGAGCCCTTTGCTGGGCGCGCCGCGTGGCCTCCAGGGTTTCGACCGCGGTTTGCAGCTTGCCGAACACGTCCTGAAGCTGCACTTGCAGGTCCGTGTTTCGCAGCTCTAAGAGCGGCTGCCCTTGCTCGACCGTCTCGGCGTGCTTCACCAGCACCTTCTCGACCACGCCCGGCACGTCGCAGAAGACGTCCTGCCGATCGACGGGCACCAACTCGCCATTCGCCTCCAGGTTGAAGTCCTTGGGCACGAAGAGCAGCGCCGCCAGGATCGCGACCACGACCGCGGTGACGAACAACGTCTTCGGCAAAGTCCTCGCCCGCAGCACCCAGGTGGCGTTCCCCAGGGTGCGCCACAACGGCATCAGGAAGATGCGGTTGTGGTCCAGCGAGTTCGCCATCGCCCGGCTGCTGTGCTGATAGACAAGATCCACCCGCGGGGCGATTGTCTCGCGCGGGATGTTGCTCTCGATCTGCTCGATGATCAAGGCCCCGATCACGTCCCCCTTGGGGCCGGTGTCTTCCATCGGGTCGTGCTGATCGCGGTCCGTGTTGTCCCGCATCGGGCTGACGCGCAGCTTCCGCAGCGGCAGCACGGCGACCGCCTTCGAGTGCGCCACCTCCAGGTAGTCATCCAGGGCGTGCTCGATCTGTTTGGGCAGGTCCTCGGTCGAGCCGGAGTACCAGAGCGGCTCGTCGGCGGCGACAACCCGCGTGGCCAGCGCTCCCAGCGTGGCCACGATATCGCTGCGGGGGTCAAGAATGTCCTGTCCGCTGACCGCCTCCACCTTGCACTTGCGGCCCTTGAGCACCGCCACGCTCAACCGGTCGCAGCCGATCAGTTGCCGCCCCTCGTTGGCGATGTGATAGGCCGTGTCGCGCGGCGAGAGGTTCTCGTGAATCAGCCGCGAGAAGCGATCGGCCTTGACCCACAGCGATTGCCGATCGCTGTATTGCCGCAGCTTTTGGTTTCGCAGCCAGTCCCCCGCCAGCTCGCACATTTGGGTGACGAACTGCAGGTAGCCGCGCTGGCTGGCGGGCTGGACGTCGTGCCGCTGGAAGACCTCGAGGATGCCCTCGACGTGGTTCTCGCTCTTCATCGGCGAGAGGACCAGCAGGTAGTTCGTCGGGTTCCCCGCGGCGCCTTCGGCCCCGGCGCCCGACTGCGGCGAAACCAGCCGCGGCTCGCCGCCTTGAATGATCTGCCCCAAGAGCTGCACGTGGCGGACCGCGTCTTCCGCCGCGGGATCCAAGAGAGAGCGGCTGATGTTGATCTGGTAAGCCAGCTCCAGCCGGCCCCCTTCTCCCACGACCCAAATGGCGCCGCCCACCGCCGCCAGGGCCTGCACGATGCGGGGCAGGAACTCGGCGTAGTACTGCTCCGGCGGCAGATCGCTCTTGGAGAGTTGAGCGATCTCGTTCACCAAGCCGCGGATTTGCCGCTTGGTGTCTTCAATGGTTTTCGGGCTGACAGAAGTTTGCTCGGTAGACATGGCCCAGCCAGAGAGTGAGGGGCGGGGGGTACTCCTTCCGGCGGAGGAGGTCCCGGAGGATTGGACGCCGCGCGGGGGCGATAAGTTTCGTAGAATTCAATGTATCCGTCGAGAAACGCCGAGGCAACGATTCCCCCCCGCCCGCCGCGGAGAAAAACGACCCTCGCCGTAGAAATCGCCGATCGCGCCGGTTTTTCCGCCAGAGGCCTCGCACCGAGGCGCGGAAGACGCGAAGTGAGGAGAGCGACTTTCCCTTGTTACGGATCGCGCGGCGGTTTGGGTTGCTGAATTCCCGCCGATGTTGCCGGTCCCATCCGGCAGGTCTTGCCGAAGATGCGGGTTTTGCCGGCGATGCCCGCCGCGGCGAAATTCTTCGTAAAATCGCGATCTCTCTTGCTGCTCTCGCCTTACGTCGCGTGGCCGGCGTTCTCGCTTTGCTTTGGCGCCGCGGTTGCTAAAGAGGAGGCCGTCACCGCACATCCACGGACGGAGTTATGCCTTACGGACTTTATCTATCGGCGGCGGGGGCCGAAGTGCAGCGGCAGCGGCTGGACGTGCTGTCCAACAACCTCGCCAACGTCGGCACCACCGGCTTCAAGCGCGAGTTGGCGGTGCTCCAGGCCCGTGCGGCCGAGGCGGTCGAGCAGGGAACCGCGCATCCCGGCGCCGGCCGGCTGGAAGATTTGGGAGGCGGCGTCTTCGTCCGCGGCACGCAGACCGATTTCAGCCAAGGCCTGATGGAGAAGACCGGCAATCCCACCGACCTGGCCATCGACGGCGAAGGCTTCTTTCAGGTGGAGGGGGACGGCGGCCCGCTGCTCACGCGGGCGGGCGATTTCACCATCGACGCGATCGGCCGGCTGGTGACGCAAAACGGCCGACCGGTGCTTTCCGAGGGTGGCGGACCGATCGTCCTCGACAACCGGTTCCCCTTCGAGGTTACGGCCGGCGGCATGGTGCGACAGAACGACAACGCCATCCCGCTCTCGCTGGTGAAGCCCGGCTCGCTGGCGGACCTGGCGAAAGCCGGCGAAAACCTCTTTCGCCCATTGGATAACGTGACGCCCCTGGCGCCGGGCGAGCGCCAAGTCCGCCAGTTCGCGCTGGAGCGCTCCGGCGTAAAACCGACGACCGAGATGGTGCAATTGATCGAAACCACGCGGGCCTACGAAACCAACATCCGCATGATCCAGCATCAAGACGAAATGACCTCACAACTCCTCAGCCGCGTGCTGAGGGCGTAACGAAAACGAGAGAAACTCCGTAACGGAGGACACGGGAGCGGAACACTAATCTGCGCTAATCAACTCTAATTCATTAGTGCAGATTAGCGTCGATTAGTGTTCCTGTCCCTGTCCGCCATGTCGCAAGATCTACGAAGGCTGCAAGGAGGCGATTCATGTCCATTCAGGCGATGTATACCGCCGCCACGGGGATGCAGGCGCTGGAGACGAAGCTCAACGTCATCGCGCATAACCTGGCGAATGTGAATACGACTGGGTTCAAAAAGGACCGGGCGAACTTTGAGGACCTGTTCTATCAGACGGAGCGGCTGCCCGGCGCGGAGGATGACGGCGGCGGGATTACGCCTATCGGCACGCAGATCGGCATGGGCGTGCAGGTGGCGGGGGTGCAGAGCGATTTCCGCCAAGGTTCGTTCCGCAACACCGGACGGCCGCTCGACGTCTCGATTCAAGGCAACGGCTTCTTTCAGGTTCGCGACCCCAGCGGCGAGACGCTCTACACCCGGGCCGGCCACTTCACCGTGAACGCGCAAGGGCAGTTGGTGATCGCCTCGGCCGGGGTGGGACGGCTGGTCGAGCCGCAGATCAGCATTCCCGACAGCGTGGAGGAGATCAGCGTCCAGCCCGACGGCCGGGTGATGGTGCGTCAGACGGGACAACAGACGTTGACGGAGGCGGGGCGGCTGGACCTGGCGTTCTTCGTGAACAACGAGGGGCTGCTCAAGAACGGCGAGAACCTTTACGCCCAGACCGACGCCTCCAACGCCCCCACCGTCGGCACGCCAGGACAGCAGGGCCTCGGCGTGCTGCAGTCCGGCGGACTGGAGTCGTCCAACGTCGAGCCGGTCGAAGAACTAATCGACCTGATCACCACCCAGCGCTCCTTTGAGCTGAACTCGCAAGCGATCCAGGCCGGCGACGACCTCCTCCAACTCATCGCCACGCTCCGCCGCTAGAACCGCGTATCGCGCAACCGACCAACGTGATGCACCTCAAACTTCCACTCATCCTGGCAGCGGTCTTCCTCGCCGGCCACGGACTCCACGCCGCCGAGTTGCGGATTCGCCCCGAGTGTCGTCCCAGCGGATCGCTGGTCGTGCTCGGCGACGTCGCCGAAATCTACGCCCAGGACAAGGAGCAGGTCGAGAAGCTGGCGGGGGTCGAGCTGTTCCCGGCGCCAGGCCCCGACTTGCAGCGTTTCCTTCGCGTCCGCGAGCTGCTGGAAATCCTGGCGCTGCGGTCGATCGACCTCGCCGACTGCCGCATCTCCGGCGCCAGCCTGGCGACGATCCACGGGCCGGATGTTTCGCCTCCGCCAACAATGGCGCCACAACAAACATCGCCTCCATCGGCGAGCGAGCCCGAGCCGGTGGTATTCGCCGTCGCGGCGATTCAACCGCTCCAGCGGGGACAGGTCATTCAAGCGGGCGACGTGCAACTGGTTCCCGTCCCTGCCGACCGCGCGAGCCATCACCTCTTGCACGAAGTGGAATTGGCGGTAGGTCAGGAAACGTCGCGGTCGTTCCGTCCCGGGCAACCGATCGACCCGCGCGGGCTTCGCAACCCGATTCTGGTGCGGCGGCGCGACGCGGTGCACGTGACGGTCTTCGCCCCCGGCGTGCGGCTGATGGGGGAAGGCGTGGCGATGGACGAAGGCGCCGCGGGGGATTGGATCGCGGTCGAGACGCCGCACAGCCCGGAGAAGCTTCGCGCCCGCGTGGTCGGACCCAAGCAAGTCGAAATCTACGTCAACGTTCCCGCGCCGAAGTGAGGAAGCACCACGTGAGATTTGCAGTCGTCGTTGCCGTTCTACTTGTCGCGTCGCTTGCCGGAGCGCAAGAGTCGAGCCTGTTTCGTCAGCCGGCGCCGATGCAGCGGCAAGACCTGCGGCTCTCCGACGCCAGCATGATTTACCACCAGTTGCCGCCGCCGCGGCAGATTGTCAAGCACGACCTGGTGACGGTGCGCGTGGATAAAAAGGCGGTGATGACCTCCGAGGGCGAAGTGCAGCGGAGGAAGACGGGTTTGTACGACGCCGTGCTCGCCGACTGGGTCGCCCTCAAAGGATTGCTGGAGCTGAAGGCGGCGCCGCAAGCCGACGGCGATCCGCGCGTGCAAGGGCAACTCAACCAGCTCTATCGCGCCGAGGGAGAGCTGGAGACGCGGGAGGCGCTCGCCTTCGACATCACGGCCGAGGTGGTGGACATTCGCCCGAACGGTCTTTTGGTGATGGAGGCGCACGACTCCTTCCGCGTGAACAACGAAGTCTGGGAGTACTCGCTGAGCGGCGTTTGCCGGCCGGAGGACATCGACCCGGGCAACGTGATTCTCAGCAAGCACATCGCCCACCTGCAGGTCTGGAAGCGCGAGCGCGGCCACGTCCGCGACAGCTACCGCCGCGGCTGGTTCGCCCGCTGGTTCGATACGTTCAATCCGTTTTAAGTAAGACGACCCGATAGTTGTCCACTATGCACTCCTTGCGTTACTTAGCATTCGCAGCGGCGATCCTTGTCTCCGCGACTCCCGCGGCGGCGCAGCGGCGCGTGCGGGATATCTGCCGCGTCAAAGGGCAGGAAGAGAATACGCTGCAGGGCTTGGGCCTGGTCGTGGGATTGAAGGGGACCGGCGACGGCGCCGCCCTCCCCACGTCGCGGGCCTTGGCCAACATGATGCGGCTGATGGGCAATCCGATCCCGCTCAGCACGGACGGGCAGCCGCTGTTGGAGGAACTGAAGGACTCCAAGAACGTCGCCCTGGTGATGGTCACCGCCACGGTGCCGGCGCAGGGCGGGCGGCAAGGCGATCTGCTGAACTGCCAGGTCAATGCCCTCAGCGCCAAAAGCCTCGACGGCGGTTACCTGCTCACCACGCCGCTGGTCGGACCGCGGCCGGGCGATACGCGGGTGTTCGCCCTCGCGCAAGGTCCGATCCATTTGCCCGATCCGACGCGGCCCGCGTCGGCCGGCATCCACAAGGGCTGTCGGCTGGAAGCCGACTTCCGCAACGCCTTTGTCGGCGAAGACTACATCACGCTCGTGCTGGACAAGGAGCACGCCACGTGGCAGACGGCCCAAGACGTGGCCGCGGCTGTGAACAACGAGCCCGACTTCCTGGAGGAGACGCAGAGCTCGGACGAGAAGGTGGCTCACGCGCTGGACCAGGTGAACGTTGTGGTGCGGATTCCCTCGCACTATCGGGCCGATGCCGCACAGTTCGTGGCGGCGGTGATGGACGCCCGCTTGGCCACGACCGCCGCCGCGCGCCGCGTGGTGATCAATGAACGAGCCGGAACAATCGTCTTCGGCGCCGACGTGGAAGTGGGGCCGGTGGCGGTGACGCACAACGGCCTGACGCTGCAAACGGGCGAGGGGCCGGTCAACCAGTTCGTCGGAGTGGAAACCGGCGCCACCGCCCGCACGCGCCTGGAAGGGCTGATTCAGGCCCTCAACGCGATCAAGGCGCCGCCGAAAGACGTCATCGAAATCATCAAAGGTCTGGAGCGCAGCGGAGCGCTCTACGGCGAGCTGACGATCGAGTAATGGAGTGGTGGAGTGGTGGAGTGGTGGAGTGATGGGAAAAGCTGGCGACTTTATTTTTCCAATACTCCATCACTCCAACACTCCATTACTCCTCCGCTTCGGCGTAACACGACTTCCCGAATCCCCGAACCCTGGATCCTGGATGATTTCGTCCCTCACCAACTCGTCGCTCGTCGGTCCGACCGTGCCGCAGCCGCCGACGGCGGCCAACGACGACAAGCAACTTCGCGAGAAGTTCGACGAGTTCATCGGGCAGGCGTTCTTCGGGCAGATGACCGCCGCCATGCGAAAGACCGTCGGCAAACCCGCCTACTTCCACGGCGGCCGGGCCGAAGAGATCTTCCGCGGCCAGCTCGACCAGGCCCTCACACAGGAATTAAGCGAAAGCTCCGCCGCCGAGATCAGCGAACCGATGTACGAGCTGTTTACGCTAGCGCGGTCGTGAGCCTAGCGCGATCGTGAGCCGCCTCCGAATCACGGCTCTTCCCGACTCCGAATCCCGATTTCCGACGGCTGATTCCTGACTCCACGTCGGGGGCAGCTTGTTTGGGGATTGCAGCGCGAAACCGCAAGCGTGCAGCAAGCTGATTCCTTACCCTGACTCCTGACCCCCGACCCCTGACCCCTGACCCCCGACCCCTGACCCCTGACCCCTGACTCCTGACCCCTGACTGCCTTCCCCCATGACCGCCATCGACTGGGAAACTGAAATCGTCTCGCTCCTGGACGAGCTCTCACAGGTGCAGGATGCGCTCTTCGCGGTGCTGGGCGAGAAGCGCGTGTGCATGGCCCACCGCGATCGCGAGGGCATGGCCGCCCTCGACATGCGCGAGCAGGAGGTGCGGGAGCGTCTGGAAGCGTGCCACGACCGCCGCCAGCAGCTCCTGCGGGCGGCGCGGCAGCGCAGTCTGCCGCACGAGAGTCTGGGAAAGCTGGCGGCCTCGGGTGTTGTCGGCGGGCGGGAGAAATTGACGAAGCGGGTGAACCACACCGCCGCTCGCATGCGGCTCTTGCAGCATGAGAGCCTGACAAACTGGGTCGCTGCACAGCGGTCGCTGTTACATTTTGCCCAGATGTTAGAGATTCTCGCGACCGGCGGCCGGCCCGATCCGACATATAGAGAGCGCGGCGCCGCATGCGCCGCCGGCGGCTCGCTGGTAGACCAGGAAGCGTAGCAGAGGAGCGTGGGAATTCGCGGATTCAGGAATCGTGCAGCAATGATACTGTGAGAGGGGTCAGGAGTCAGGGGTCAGGGGTCAGGAGTCCGGGGTCAGTGAAGAATCTGTGAAACCTTGATTCAGTCTTCCGGCGATTCAGTCTTCCGACGCTGAGAATACCGGGGAGGAGTCAGGTATCAGGAGTCAGCCGCAATTGAACTTACCCCAGACCCCTGACTCCTCTCCCAGTTTCCTCGGAGCGCTGGCGCCAGGTCTCACAGACACCAGGAAGCGATCATGTCCCTCTTCGGCTCGATGCAGATCGCCAAGAATGCGCTCTCGGCAGCGCAGCTTGGCTTGCAGGTGGCGGGCAACAACATCGCCAACGCCCACACGCCGGACTATCTGCGGCAGGAGATGGAGCTGCGCGCCGCCCCCACGCAGCGCGTCGGCGGCTTGCTGCTGGGCTCCGGCGTCGATGTGCGGGCGATTTACCAGCGCGTTGATCTGTTTCTAGAAGAGCGGCTCCGCGGCGCCCGCAGCGATTTGGCGAAGGGAGAGGCGGAAGAAAAAACCTACGTGCAGCTCGAGACGCTGATCGGCGAGCTGAGCGATACCG
>JAHWKS010000937.1 GCA_019347795.1 Planctomycetota bacterium
CGTCGTGCCCCCCGCCCAGCCTGAACAGGAACCATGACCGCCCTGGAGAAAGCCCTTCGCAATCACCTGGCACGCGCGGTGAAAGAGGCTCGCGACCTCGCCGAAGCTGCGGCTCGCGCTGCGCTGGAGCAATTGGGGGTCGGGGAGGCGGGGCCGCCGGCGCATCTGGCCGAGTGGCAGCGCGGGCTGCGGCGGACGCTGCGGGCGCATGGCCGGCAGCTTGGCGATCGACGAGACCCGAAGAAGGAGACGCAGGAGATCGAGTGCCTGGCGGAGGAAGTCGCTTACGAACATTGGCACCGGATGCTCTTTGCCCGCTTCCTGGCGGAAAACGATTTGCTGATGTATCCCGACCCCGAGCAGTCGGTGCCGGTTTCGTTGGGGGAATGTCACGATCTGGCGGCCGACGAGGGGGCGCGCAACGGGTGGGAATTGGCGGCGAGGTTCGCGGGACGGATGCTGCCGCAAATTTTCCGGGCGGACTCCCCGGTTTTTCGCCTGGAGTTGCCCCCGGAAGGACAGCAGGGTTTAGAAAAGCTATTGGCCAATCTGCCCGCGGGTTGCTTCACGGCCGACGACGCGCTGGGCTGGGTTTACCAGTTCTGGCAGGCGAAGAAGAAGGACGAGGTGAACGCGTCGGAGGTGAAGATCGGCGCCCGAGAAATTCCGGCGGTCACGCAGCTCTTTACCGAGCCGTATATGGTCGCGTTCCTGCTGGACAACACGCTCGGCGCGTGGTGGGCCGGACAGCGGTTGAGTGAAGACGATTGGAAGACCGCCCAGGACGAAGCCGAGTTGCGGGCCAAGGCGGCGCTTCCCGACATGCCGCTGGAATATCTGCGCTTCGTCAAGCAGGAGGACGGCGCCTGGCGGCCTGCGGCGGGCATCTTCCCCGGCTGGCCGCGGAGGCTGGCCAAAATCAAGGTGCTGGATCCGTGCTGCGGTTCGGGACATTTTCTAGCGGCCGCGTTCGAGATGATGGTCGCCATGCGCCGCGAAGTCGAAGGACTTTCGCCGGCCGAAGCCGTGGACGCCGTGCTGCGCGAGAATCTTTTTGGCCTAGAGATCGACCCCCGCTGCACGCAGATCGCCGCCTTCAACCTGGCGCTCATGGCGTGGCGCACGGCGGGCTACCGCGAGCTGCCGCCGGTGAATGTGGCTTGCGCGGGCGTCGGCCCCAACGCGAGCGACGAGGAGTGGTTGGAGTTGGCGACTGCCGCCGGGCCGGCGCTCAATGTCTTGTCACGGGAGCCGGTGTTGAACGGGCTACGTAATCTATACGCGCTCTTCAGCGAGGCGCCGACCCTCGGCTCGTTGATCGACCCTAACCGTTTGAAGGCGAGTTTGATCACGGCGGATTACGAAACGCTGGCTCCGTATCTGGAAGCGGCTCTGACGACCGAGCAGGAGGAGGACGCGGTCCACGAGCGCGCCGTCGCCGCTGCCGGCATGAATAGGGCCGCCGAGCTACTCGCTGGCGATTACACCCTGGTGGCGACCAACGTGCCGTACCTTGGCCGCGGTAAGCAGGATGAGCGGCTCAAAAGGCACTTGGAAGAACACTACGCCGCGGGCAAGGCCGACCTGGCGACAGCGATAATACTACGCTGCCTGGAGTTCTGCGACTTTGGCGGCTCGGCCGCGCTGGTCACGCCACAGAACTGGCTATTCCTAACCGGCTATAGGCAAATGCGAGAAACGCTTCTTGAACTCCGCGAGTGGGACTTAGTGGCACGGTTGGGGGCAGGCGCGTTTGAGACGATCAGTGGCCACATAGTGAATGTGGCGCTGTCGATACTTACCGTCACCACGCCCGAAGAATCCCACGAGATGGCCGGCATTGATGTATCGTCCGTCAATGAGCCGGACGAGAAGGCGGCTCAACTGCGCGGCGACCACCCTACTGATGTTGCCCTCATCCCGCAAGCCGACCAAACGACCAATCCAGACGCGAGAATATCGACTAGGGAACAAACATCGGGTGCTACTTCGTTCGGAGAATATGCTGAGTGCTACCAGGGCGTAGTAACCGGCGATCTTGAAAGATTTCGCATCAAACTCTGGGAAGTGCCGGCTCATGCTGACACATGGTGTTCCTTTCGTACAAGTGTTTCGGCACCAGGCAAATTCGATGGCCTTGACTCTGCAATTCGATGGGAGAAGGGCCGAGGCCAGCTTCATGAGTATGCTGCAATTGCGCGTGATCAACTGCACGATATGCACGAAAGCGGTAACCGTGCATGGTCGAGGCCTGGAATCGCCATCAACAGGATGACAGACCTAAGGGCATCATTATACCTCGGAGAAATTTTCGACAATAACGTCGCTGTGGCCGTCCCGAATTCACCCGCACATTTGCCGGCTTTGTTCGCCTTTTGCTTGGATTCTGAGTTTCACAACCTAGTCCGTTCATTGGATCAGACCCTGAAGGTCACGAAC
>JAHWKS010000106.1 GCA_019347795.1 Planctomycetota bacterium
GGCCGCATTCGTCTCAAGAGCTCCTTCGGCACGGCGGTGAAGTTCTGGGGCAAAAGCCTGTGGGGCAACGTCTCGACCTACGGCAAGCTGCTGGCGATGGTCGCCCTGACCATGGGCGATCCGATCCTGATGGAGCGGCTCGGCGTCCCGCCGGGCAACCCGCTCGTGCCGCACACCGCGTCGGAATGGCTGGACGAACTGCTGCACGCGCAAGGCGATCATGAGCACGCCGCGGTGCGACAAGCCAACCGGCCCGATGAAGGCGAGCCGGTGCGATAGCGGCAGGCAAGGGGGTCGGGAGTCTTTTTCGGTCGAAATGATTGCCGCATGGCAAAATGTGTTGACCGAAAAAGACTCCCGACCCCTTGCATTCGGTAGCGGCAGGCGAGGGAAGGGCAAGGCAGGGCCGCCGTCAGAACAGCTTTCGGCTGTCCAGAAGCAACGTTACCGGACCGTCGTTCACCAGCTCCACATCCATGTGGGCCTGGAACAGGCCGGTGGCGACCGGGACGCCGTGCGAGGCGGCTGCGGCGGCGAAGACCTCGTACAGGCGGTTCGCCTCTGCCGGCGGCGCCGCGTCGATGAAGCTCGGCCGGCGCCCTTTGCGAACGTCCCCCAGCAGCGTGAACTGGCTGACCACGAGCAGCCCGCCATCGGCCTCCGTCAGCGAGCGGTTCATCTTCCCCTGCTCGTCCTCGAAAATCCGCAGGCCGACGATCTTGTCGGCCAGGTAGCGAGCATCCTTCTCCTCGTCCCCCTGCGCGACGCCCAACAGCACCAGCAATCCGCGGCCGATCTCGCCGACGATTTGCTCTTCGACGGTGACGCTGGCTCGGCGGACGCGTTGGACGCAGGCGCGCATGAGCGAACTCCGGCGGGATGTGGATTCACTCCACCAACAGCCCGTGCTCCTGGCGGATGCGCCGCACGTCGGCGACGACCTCGGTGATGACCTGATAGTTCGCCGCGAGATTGCGTGCCTGCGTCAGGAACGACCAGCCGATGAAGGCGACGCCCGCCACGGCGACGGCGTAATGCCACGCGACCCACTCCGCGGAGTCTTGCACGCCGGAGCTGGGATCCGACGCGGCGCCCAACGCGATGACGCCGAGGATCGTCAAGATCGCCCCCAGCGCCCACGGGAAAGTGCTTCGCTTGAGCGCATCGCTCCGGCGGGTGTAATCCGGGTTCAAGCGGTAGGTTTCTGCGACTTCGCGGACCCAGCGCGTCGTGCCGATGAAGTATGTCACCGTGATGCTGTTCACCAGCACGGTCACCAGCGCCGCGGCAATGCCGACCAGCATGTGCAGATGAGCGAAGTTCACCGCCGGCTCAACCTCGGCCGCCACCGCCACGAGCTTCCCCCGCGCCGCCTTCCGCTTCTCGAGCGAGGTGTCGGGCGCTCGGGCGACCGCCTCCACCTCGCGCTGCGCTTCCAGAATCCGATCGGCCGAGGCGTTGTAATCGCCGGTGGAAAGCCCCAGCGCGACGCTCAACACCAGCAGCAGGAACGCGAAGAGCGCCAGACTGGAAAAGATGCGAGTCACGGCGGGAGTCGGCCGAAGGCGCCTGTTGGCCAGTAGGCGGGATATGAAGCGTGGTCGTGTGAGACGTCATTTTACGCCCCCCTCCCCTGCCCCGCCACCGGCCCTGTCTCGCTCGCGGCGCCGCGCCTACAATTTCCGCATGGAGCATGAGAAGCCCTTATTGGCGATGACGCTCGGCGACCCGGCCGGCGTGGGACCGGAGATCATCGCCGCCGCCTGGAGCTCGCCCGAGCTGCACGCGATCGCTCGCCCGGTGGCGGTCGGCCACCCGGCTGTCTTGCGGCGTGCGGTGAAGTTGCTGGGATCGTCGGCGGCTGTGCTCGAAGTTGACGAGCCGGATGACGCCGATCCAACCCCAGCTCACATCCCCTGCCTTCCCTGCGGCTCGGACGATGCGGCCGACGCGCCCCCGGCGGTGATCGACGCCCGCGGCGGACAGGCGGCCTACGACGCCCTCGTGCGGGCGGCGGAGCTGGCGAAGTCCGGCCGCGTTGACGGCATCGTCACCGCGCCGCTTCACAAGGCGGCGTTGTGGGAGGCCGGCCATCGCTATCCCGGCCATACCGAGCTGCTTGCCGAACTGTGCGGCGTGCGCGACGTGGCGATGATGCTGTACCTGGCGCCGGGACCGCAGATTCACGGCCGCGGCGGACTCGGCGTAGCGCACGTGACGCTGCACATGGCGCTGCGAGACGTGTTTTCGCACCTGACGGTTGAGAATATCGTCTCGCGCGTTCGACTGGCCGACGACGTGATGCGGGCCATGCTGCATAGTAGTAGGCACACTCCGTGTGCCGTCAGCAACGGCACACGGAGCGTGCCTGCTACTATCGGCGTGTGTGCCTTGAACCCGCACGCCGGTGAGCAGGGCTTGTTCGGCGATGAGGAGCAGCGGGTGATCGCCCCCGCGGTCGAGCAAGCGCGGTCGGCCGGCTTCGTCGTGGAAGGTCCCCTGCCCGCCGATACGCTGCTGGCCCGCGCGGCGGCCGGAGAGTTCGACGCCGTGGTCGCGATGTATCACGATCAGGGACACATCGCGCTGAAGCTGCTCGGCATGCATCGGGCGGTGAACGTCACCCTCGGTCTGCCGATCATCCGCACCAGCGTCGCCCACGGCACCGCCTTCGACCTCGCCTGGCAAGGCCGCGCCGAGTGGAGCGGGCTGGTGGAAGCCGTTCGAGTCGCTACAAAGCTGGCGAATAGCGAATGGCGAGTGGCGAATAGGGGGTAGGATTGCGGTCGCCGGTTACATCATCCGCCAGTCATCACTCCATTCGCCATTCGCCACTCACTATTCGCCATTCTTCCCGATGCCTCCCCTCCCCTGCCCCGACGATACCTGTCTTCTCTATCTCGTGCGGCACGGCGCCACGGAGAATAATCTCGCTCGACCGCCGGTGTTGCAAGGCCGCGGGGTGAACCTCGGGCTGTCCCCCGCTGGAGTGCGACAAGCGTGGCGCACGGCAGAGTTCTTTCGCTCGCGGAAGCTGGCGGCGGCGTACAGCAGCAATCTGCGAAGGGCGATCGAGACGGCCCAGATCATCGCCGAGCCGCACGGGCTTGAGGTGACGCAGCTCGAGTCGATCACGGAAGTGGATGTCGGCCACTGGGAAGGCCGCAATTGGACCGAGATCGCCGAAACGTACGCCAAGGAATATGCACTCTTCATGGAGGACCCCGGCGTGTACGGCTACGTCGGCGGCGAGACGATGGCGCAAGTCGAAGCGCGCGTCTTCCCTGCCCTGCGGCGAATCATGGCCGACCATCTCGGCCAGCGCGTGCTGGTGGTCGCCCACACGTGGTGAACCGCTCCTTCCTGGCGGCGCTGTTGGGACTGCCGATGTCCCGCGCCCGCGGCATCCGCCAAGACAACTGCGGCGTGAACGTCGTGCGGTACCAGCGGGAGGAGATGGAGCTGATCACGCTGAACGCGGCGTTTCACCTGGCGGCGAGTAGCGAGTAGCGAATAGCAAATGGCGAGTAGCAAATGGCGAGTAGGGGGTGCAATTTGCTGGGCATGCACACCGCTTTCCCTATTCGCTACTCGCCACTCGCTATTCGCCTCTCCACTCCCAGCTTCCGCAGATACAGCTCCGTGTGATCGGCGACTTCCTGCTCGCCGGGGTTGAATTGGAACTGCAGCGGATCGAGCTGGGCGCCGAATTGGACTTCGAACAGCTCCAGGGTCAAGAGGGGACTCCACCCCCTCCCCTCCCCTGCCTCGGGCGCCGGGCGGCTGCGGCGGAATTCGATCTGGTAGGGAAACAGATCGTCCCGCCCCAGCACCACTTGCACCTGCTCGGGCAGCTCCGGCGGGAGCGAAGCGGCGTCGGCCGATTCACGTTCGGGCACAAGTCGCGCCAGCGCCTCGGGGCGCCAGGCGCCTTCGATCACCCATACGCCCAGGCCGCCGAACTCCGCCGGCCGGGCCGCTGCGAACTGGAAGTTTTCGTTCAGCCCCCTTAAGAGCGCCGGCAGTCCGCCCAGCACCATCCAGTCGGCGCCGAGGTCCGCCGGGGGCGTCTCGCGTGCCGCGGCCATCTCGCGACGAACTCGCTGCAGATCGACGTAGCTGATCATCGCCGCCCCGGGTACTTCGCGGCGGATCCACAGTTGGGCGCCGTTGCTCACGTGCGTCAGCGATGAGGTCTGCCCCGCCAGTTGCAGCTTCAGCTCCAACCGCAGCATCTTCTCCGGCGCGTCTCCCAGTTGCAGATAGCTGCCCGTGCCGACCAGCTCTTCGCCGAACATCTGCACCCGCTGCCGCACTTTGGCCGACAGCGCCGGCTGGCGATACAAGGATTGTGCGGCCTGCACTAATAACGACTGTCCCGCGGGCGGGGCAACTTGCGGAGTTTGAGCGGATAACGGCAAGGCGAAGGCCGAGGTCCATAGCGCCGCAATCAGGCTGGGCAAAGTGTGCTTCATGGTGCGGTTGTGCGGGTTTTGTCAAAGAATCTCGTTGTGCCGGACCGAGAATTATCCCACGGACGCATTCTTCGCCTGCGCCGCGCCCCGCGCGCGGCCGAGCGGAGTGAAGGGCGAGGCATTCTAAAAACGCCCTCCCCTGCCGTCCATGCCAACTTCCCATTGATGATATCAACCGTAAGCGACGATCGATCGGCGCCGCCGCTTGGACCAATCGCACGCCACGGCGGCGACCTTGAGTACCGGGGGGACTCCATGAACGCGAGAAGCTTGCTGACTTTACTCCTGGCGGCCGCCGCGGCGGCCGCCGGCGGCTGCGGAACGCCGCTCAAGCAACACAACCTGCCCCCGGCTCAACAACTGATGGAGCCGGGACCCGGCGTGGGCGGCCCCGGACCGGGCGTCTTGCCGCCAGTCGGCCCGCCGGTCGGGCCGATGGCCGGCTTCGGTCCGTACGGCTGCGCCCCGGCGGGCGCCCTCGGCGTGGGGATGCCCGGCCCCAGCGCCCAGATCTGGTTCGCCATTCCGGAAGGCGCCCAGGTTCGCTGGGAGGCGGGACCGTACGGCTTCGCCTCCACCCCACTGGTGATGCCGGGCCGACAGAACTTCCCGATGGGCGGGATCTATCGCCTGAAACTGACGAACATCTACGATCGCCCGGGAGTGGAGCTGTATCCAACGCTGGAGATCAGCCCCGCCACGCCGCGCACGATCGCCTACCTGGAGCACAACGCGATTCCCATCCAGTTCACGGATGAGGACTTCGCCCAGGTGCTCGCCGGGAACATGGTCACCAAGGTGATTTACCTGCCCGATCCCGAGTTCCAGGAGTTGGTGGCTGGCGTGGAAACGCTCGTGAGCACCCGGCTCGATCCGGGATTGGATCCGATCGTCGAGGCTGATCGCCGCGGTGCCATCCTCGCGATCCTCCGCATGGGCAACAAGGATTTGGAGACTCCCTCGGCGGGCGCCGGTTACGGGCCGATGCTCGGCGTCCCCGGAGCGCCGCTGCCTGGCTATCCGCAGGTTCCGGGTTATCCGCCGATGAACGGCTATCCTCCGGCGCCCGGCGCGCCGGGAGTTTTGCCGAACACGCCCGATGCTGCGACCCCATTGGATGAGCCGCCGGCGCCGCCCGATCCCAACGTCTCGCCGGCGGCTCATAACCATGAAGCGGCCGCGGCCGCAGGCGCCGCGCCGGGCGCCCTTCCGGTGCAGCCGGTGAGCGGAGGCCCCTACTATGCTCCGCCGATCTACCCGACCCACAGCCACTACGGCGCGCCGGCGGGACCGGTTCCCTACGGCGCCGCCGGAATGCCGCCGCCTTACGTGGTCGGCGTCACTGCGCCGACGTATGGCTATCCGATCACGGGCACTCCGATCGGCTTGCCTGGTCCGCCGCACATTCCGCTCGGCGTGCCTGCGGGTTTGCAGTCGCACAAGATGCGCAACTGGACTCGCACGCGATTGCCGCAGCCGACGGAGCACCAGAGGGTCCACGTGCAGCATCGCCCCGGTTTCAGCTATCCGCGACCGGCGAGCCGTGCGTTCATCCAAACGCAGATGATCCACCCGGCCCCGAGCTACCGCCAGCCGCCGGGCAACAAGTTCAAGGTGATCCAGTAGGGTGCGATTGGAATGCGGCCGCGCTTCCGGCTGGGAGCGTGATCGCAGGCAAAGGAGTCAGGAGTCAGGGATCAGGAGTCAGTGAATCATCATCGGTTCTCGCTTCTGGGCTTAGGGTGCGATTGGAACGTGGCCGCGCTTCCGGCTGGGAGCGTGATCGCAAGCAAAGGAGTCAGGAGTCAGGGATCAGGAGTCAGTGAATCGTCGTCGGTTCTCGCTTCTGACTCCTGACTCCTGACCCCTGACCCCTGACTCCTGACCCCTGACTCCTGACCCCTGACTCCTGACTCCTGACCTGTGACGTCTGATGAGGCTTGGAGCGACAAATCTTGCGGGCGTCCTCCTCGCAGCCTCGCTCTGCGCTTCCGCGGCGGTCGCGCAGCGGAGCGATGTCCACTACTTGCAGTCGGCCGACCTGCCGCCGGGGGCGGTGGGAAGCGTGCAACTGCTGCGCGGCGGTCCGCTGCCGGGTTACTTTCAGCCGGTCGAGATTCAGGCGCCGCCGGGGGTGAGAGTTTCGCTCGCCACGCCCAGCGGCTTCACCGAGCCGGTCGAGGCGCCGGTCGTGGTGGGACTGCTCATCGGGCGCGTTTATCGCATCAAGATCACCGACATCCCGGGCGAGCCGAATATTGGATTGGAAGTCTTCCCCACGATCGAACTGGTGAACCGTCTCTACCCGCCGCCCGGCTACGAGGCGCGGTTCCCCGTGCCGGTGCAGTTTGCGATCGACGATCTGGAGACGGCGATCAGCGGCCAGCTCGTCACCCGCGTCGTTTACCTGGAGGATCCGCTCAACGCACTGCCGGTGGCGGAGACGCCCGAGACGCAGCGTTACTTTGAGGTGCATCCGCAGGACGATCCGCTGGAGGCGGCCGACCGGCTCGGCCGGCCGATGGCGATCGCCCGCGTCGGCTCGCGTCAGCCGGACGCCGACGGGCCGGATGCGGCGTTCCTGTACGGGGCCCCGCCCTGGCTGGCGATCCCCCGGTGTTACTGCACGCCGGTGGAGCAACTGAACCCAATTCGCGAAGGCCGCGACATTCCCCGCACGCCGATTACTCCCGCCTTCCCCGCGGGCATCGATCCACAAGGCCGATGACGAAGCTGCACCGATTGAACTCGATCCGCTTTGCGATCCTCGCCCTCGCGGCGGTGTCGCTCTGTTCGTGCCAGTCGGGAGTGTCATCGGGGACGCGGACGGAAGTCGTGTCCGCGGCGCCGGCGCCGCAAGCGCCGCTCCCCTCCCCTGCCCCGCTGGCGAGCGCGAAACCGCAAGCGGGATGTCCGTGCTGCTCGGCCGAAACCGACTATGGGACGTTTGCCGCGGAGTATGACAAGCAGCATCCCGTCTATCCGGTGCAGCAGGCGGCGCTCAGGGGTCGGGGAGGTTTTTCGGTCGATGATTTTGCCACCTCGCAGGATCCATGGCCGAAAAACCACCCCGACCCCGTCGTGCAGCAGGCGGGGCATCACGAGCCGGCGCTCCCCCCTGCCCTGCCGCCGCAGGCGTGGACCGGCGCGCCGCACGATGGTTACACGCATCCGACCGCGCATCCGGCTCAGTATCCCTACGGCGTTCCCGCGGGGGTCGGGGCTTGGGCGCCGGCGGGAATTCAACGGCCGTGGCCGCCGGATGAGTGGATCTTCGACGGCGGCGATAAGCGGCCGCACGTCGAGGTGGCGCCCGACTGGAGCATCTATGGACTCCAACAGGAAGACACCGTCGCCCACTTCGACACGCTCGACGGCCGAACGCTGGTCGAGCCGGCCAACCGCGTCCCGCTGTATGCCCCGCGCTTCGCCGCCGTGCGGAAGGTGTACGGGATCGAGGCGCACCATCATCGCACGCCGCCGCTGGTTCACGACAAGCCCGAGGGCGCCGTCGTCGAGCGCGAGGCGCAACTGGCGGTCGATGCGGATCAGTACCTGCATATGCGGACGAACCTTGGCGTTAAGTCGCCGATCATCAACCGCGAGCGGAGCGGACCGGTCACGCTGGCGGTCGAGCTGACGCCGGAGACGTTCGTCAACGAGTTCGCCGCCTACGAAGACTTGCAGATCATCCGGGCCGGCATCTTCGACAACAGCGAGAAGGCCCGCCTGGCGCAGATGGTGGACGCGGCGGCCGTCTGGACCGAGAAGCAGGCGGCGCAGGTGGTGATCGACGAGACTCAGGCCCTCACCGCCGTGGCCGAGGCGGGCGCCCAAGTGGCCGTGAAGTACGAGTTGGCCGGCAAGCCGCGATTGCGGATCGTGAAGGTGGCCGACCGCACCGAGGCCAGGCCCGGCGATATCGTCGAGTTCACGCTGCGCTTCGACAACATCGGCACGCAGGTGATCGGCAACGTCACCATCCTGGACAACCTCACCACGCGGCTGGAGTACGTGCCCGACACCGCCCAATGCTCTCTGCGGGCGAACTTCGGCGTTCAGGAGAACTTCGGCGAGTCGCTGGCCCTCCGCTGGGAGATCCTCGATCCCATGGAGCCCGGCGAAGGCGGCGTGATCCGCTTCAAGTGCCGCGTGCGGTAACGGACACGCATTCCTCAGATACAATGCTGAGGGCGTTCGATGTCACTCGTCCAGGAGTTGCTCCATGCCATTCACGGAATTTAAGACGCTCTCCGACGTGCAGCGTGAGTACGGCGTGAAGTATGCCGAGGAAGACTTTCTGCAGTTCGGCCAAGCCTCGCCGTCGCAGCAGTTCCTCGACGAGCTGGAGTTCAACCGGCGCCACTTCGACGTTTCCTCCTCGGAAGCGGCGCGGTGCGAAAACCTGATCTACCCGGTGCTGCGCGAGGTATACAAGGGACATTCGGATCGCTTCTCCCTGTGGAGCCATACCACGATCTCTTGGGACAACCGGTTGTACGGAGCGCCGGATTATCTGTTCGCGACGAAATCCGAACTTGGAAAGACGGTCGTTGGCCGACCTCTGGTAATTGTGGTCGAGGCGAAACGAAACGACTTCGAGGTGGGCTGGGCGCAGTGCCTGGCGGAGCTGGTGGCTGCGCAGCGGCTGAATGGTGATGCGCAGCTTCCGGTGTTCGGAGTTGTCACGGACGGCGAAGTGTGGCAGTTCGGGCGATTGATCGGCGATCGATTCACGAAGAATCGCTCGCGATCGACCGTGGACGACATCGCCGAAATCCTCGCCGCCTTCGCCTGGATGCTGAACGCCGCCCCCGACGCGGCCTCGCTGCAGACGAGCAACGCCTAGCTGCTGTGGCCGAACCCGGAAGCCGCTTCATGAAAATCTGACTTGGTTGTAGAATCGAAAGTGTGTCCCTAGAATTGCGGGCATTTGCCCGGCCTTCGTCAAGGCGCCACTGATGAGCATCGGCGAGCAAACCGCATACACCGCCTCGGACCTACTGGAAATGCCCGACGGCGATCGCTATGAGCTGGCGGGCGGTCAGCTTGTGGAGCGAGAGATGGGAGCCGAGTCCAGTTGGGTCGCGGGCAATGTGCACACCCATCTCAACAACTTCGTCTTGCAGCACGAGCTGGGATGGGCTTTGCCTGAGGGAACAAGTTTTCAATGTTTTCCTGACGATCCAGAGCGAGTGCGTCGGCCGGATGTTTCTTTCATCGCCCGGGGTCGGCTGGCCAGCGACATTCTCCCGCGCGGGCATTGCCGCATTGCGCCGGATCTGGCGGTCGAGGTGGTTTCGCCGCGTGATTCCTATTACGAGGTGGACCAGAAAGTGAGCGAGTATCTCGCCGCCGGCGTCCAGCAGGTGTGGGTGGTGAACCCCGACAACCGTACGCTCCGCGTCCATCACTTAAACGGCCCCTTGTCGCACCTGAACGAGAACGACGTTGTGTCCGGCGAAGATCTTCTGCCTGTCTTCGGGCGGCGCGTGGGCGACTTCTTCCCGCCGGCGAGGCAAGAGAACTCGAGTGCAGATCGAGGCTGATTAAAGCGAGATCGCCCACTAAGGCGCCGGCGCCGCATTCCCCCTAACTCGCGCCCGAACCGCGGCC